>CAZZBK010000001.1:0-18868 GCA_964652155.1 uncultured Planctomycetaceae bacterium
GCTCCAGAGCGCTTTTAGACTCCCGACAAATCGCCGCCAGCATTGCCAGCTAGCGAGCGGGGTCGGTCACAAAAGGGTGGCCCAAGCCGACCAGCCGCAGCGCTTCAATTCCAAGCGTTTGCAGCACTCAATCTCATGGCGCTAGCCTCTGATCGTTATTGATCGTCTGGTAAAAAATGAACACGCCATGCGCTTGCTTGGAAGTCCAGCCCCGGTCGGGGCGACCGTCCATCGCCGCTGGCACGACAGCAGAGCGCGAATCGGTCGCGGATTCGTTCGGATCAACTCATCTGAAACGTGATGTGCCGTTGCCAGTGGGCGTTGTCCATCCGCGGATAGTCGCCACGATAATGCACGCCGCGGCTCTCGGAGCGTTCGAGCGCGGCGGCGATCATCAGCCGCGAGACCGTGAGCATGTTCTGCAACTGCCAGCCGGTCGGATCGTTGAACTGCCGCCGCAAGACGTAACGGCACCATTGATCGATCGTCCGCTGGGCCTCGGCCAAGTCAGCGCCGTTGCGATTGACCCCCACGTCGCGCCACATGAGGCTTTGCAGCGAGTTGCGAATGTCGGTCAGGTCGAGCAACTCGCCGCTGTCGACCAAACGTGGGTTTTCCAAGGGGAGGGCGTGAAAGTCGTCGGCGATTTTCTCAGCCTCGGCTTGCGCCCCCGCCCCAGCATGCGCGCCAAACACGAGCCCTTCGAGCAGGCTGTTGCTCGCCAGGCGGTTCGCGCCATGCAGGCCCGAGCTGGTTACTTCGCCGGCGGCCCATAAGCCGGGCACGTTCGTGCGCCCCTGTTCGTCGACGACGATGCCGCCGATCATGTAGTGGGCGCCGGGGCGCACCGGGATCGGGTCGCGCGTGATGTCGATGCCAAACTCGGCGCACGTGGCCGCGATGCCCGGAAAACGTTGCCGCACATGGCTTGCGTCGAGATGGGCCAACGTCAGATAGACGTTCGGGTGGCGTGTCTTCTCCATCTGCCGCACGATCGCCTGGCTGACCACGTCACGCGGCGCGAGTTCACCACGCGGGTCGTAGTCGGCCATGAAGCGATAGCCGGTCCGGTCGATCAGGTACGCTTGCTCGCCGCGCATCGCCTCGGTGATCAGACTCCGGCTGCTGCCGGCAATGTAGAGGACCGTGGGATGGAATTGCATGAACTCCATGTCGCGCAGCAGAGCGCCGGCGCGATAGGCCATCGCGTGGCCATCGCCGGTCGCAACGCTGGGGTTGGTTGTTTCGCGGTACACCTGACCCGTGCCGCCGGTGCAGAGGATCGTTTGCTTGGCCCAGACCAGTGTTTTGCCGTGTGACTCGTTCCAGACCAGCGCCCCGCGACAACGGCCTTCGTGCGTGAGCAGATCGATCGTGAAGGTGTGTGGCCAGCTTTGCAAGTTGGGCTGCCGCAGGGCTTGCTGCGTGACGGCGCGCATCACTTCGCGGCCCGTGGCGTCGCCGAGCGCATGCACGATGCGATTATGCGAGTGCCCTCCCTCGCGTCCGAGCGCCAACGCGCCCCCCGCGTCCTCGTCGAAGTGTGCGCCCCATTGAATCAGTTCGTGAATCCGGTCGGGCGCTTCGCGGACGACCATTTCGACCGTTTCGCGGTCGCATAGTTCGCCCCCGGCGGTCAGCGTGTCGAGCACATGATTTTCAAAGCGGTCTTCCGGATCGAGCACGCCGGCAATGCCCCCTTGGGCGTAGGTGCTATTGGACTGCGTGAGCTGGTCCTTGACGATCACGAGCACGCTCAGCCGTGGATCGATCGCCAGTGCCGCCCGCAAGCCCGCGAGCCCGCCGCCGATGATGAGCACGTCGGTGAAATGATGCGGCACCCGCTTGGGGTTGAAGGGGACCAAGTATCGGTGCATGAGCAGGCAATGTGAGGCGAGTAACGCGGAAGAGAGACGCCAAGCGTTATGATACCCTGTACTGGCTCAGCGTGAAGCGGAGTTTCGGTCGGCTGAGTTTAGCGGGTTACGCGACGGTTAAAGACGCTTCGGACTCGATACAGATCAGCGGAGCGGCTGCGCCGCGGATGTTTTCTGGGCGTTCGCGCAGACCAGGGGTGCTCATTGCCGCCCCTGGACCCAAGCTAGCCACTCTCTGCATTCCGTCACGCTGCGTGTTGCCGATCGCGATGCCGATCGCCTTCAAACCGGCCCACCGCTGGCGGTCCGGCAAGTCAGCGCTCACAGGGCACACGACATACGAGCGCTCTTCGACACGGTCGTGCCCCTGCTCGTGCGTGTTGTGACGTCGCACTTTCGTCCGCGCGAAGTCATCAGACAAGTGATCCTCGAAAAAAATCCATCAGACCCTGATACAACGTCGGATGATTGCCCTTCACGGCGAGGGAGTAGTCGGCCTGTTGGGCGACAATCCCATTTTTCTCAGCGGCCGTCGAAGAATTGGGACAGTCCCCAGCCATTTTGTTAGACGATCTTAATAAAAATTTGATATGGGCGAGCCCAATCTTGCCCCCTTTTTGATGCAACATGGAGTTTAATTCATTCGACGAAGCCCCATCAGGAGGAATCAGCAATGGACATTGTTTGGGTTGTGGTTGGAGTTGTGTTCTTCATCGTCTCCTACGGTCTGGTTCGTTTCTTCAGCAGCTTGATTGTGGAGGACTGACCGTGGACTGGACAATAACTCTCGCTTCGGTTGTCGCCGTTGTGTTGGTGATCTACCTGGCGGCAGCACTGCTTGTACCGGAGAAGTTCTCATGACAGTTAACGGACTGTTGCAAATGGGGCTGTACTTTGGAGTACTCTTGGCCTGCGTGAAACCATTGGGTTTCTACATAGCCAAGGTTTATTCTGGTTCGGCGCCGTTTCTTGAACGCATCGTTGGGCCAATCGAGCGGCTGTTATATCGGCTGTGCGGAATTGATAAATCGGCCGAGATGACGTGGCGACAATATTCCGAAGCGGTACTAACGATTGGTCTTGTGAGCTTTGTTGCGGTCTACGGCTTTCAGAGGTCTCAAAGCTGGTTGCCGCTCAACCCCGAATCGTTGCTCGCAGTATCACCAGATTCATCTTTTAATACGGCCGTAAGCTTCACGACGAATACGAACTGGCAGGGTTACAGCGGCGAGACCACGATGAGCTATCTCACGCAAATGCTGGCTCTCAGCGTGCAGAACTTTTTGTCTGGGGCAGTTGGAATGGCGGTGCTTGTGGCATTGATCCGAGGATTTACCAAGCATACGCAGGCAACCATTGGCAACTTTTGGGTTGATCTCACTCGTGGAACGCTGTACATCCTCCTTCCGCTCTCCTTGATCTTGGCCTTGGTTTTTGTTTCACAGGGCGTCGTGCAGACATTAGACGCTTATCACGAAATCAGGTTGCTCGAGCCGACCGTCGATGCGGAAGGCAAGGAAGTTACCATGCAGAAGATCGCCGTTGGCCCGGCGGCCTCTCAAGTTGCGATCAAACAGCTTGGCACCAATGGCGGCGGTTTTTTTAATGTTAACTCGGCTCATCCGTTAGAAAATCCAACACCGATCTCGAACTTTTTTCAGTTGCTAGCCATTCTGCTGATTCCCGCCGCCTTGTGCTATACGTTTGGTGAGATGGTCGGCGACCGACGTCAGGGATGGGCGATTCTAGCAGCGATGCTGCTCATCTTTGTCCCTCTGCTGGTGATGTCAACAATCTGTGAGCAGGCGGGGAATCCCGCTCTTGCCGACCTTGGTACCGATCAGACGGCGTCTGATTCGCAGCCTGGCGGAAACATGGAGGGAAAGGAAGCACGGTTTGGAATCGTCAACTCATCATTGTGGGCAGTGGCTACGACCGCCGCGTCGAATGGTTCAGTGAATGCGATGCACGACTCATTTACGCAGCTGGGAGGACTCGTGACGATGTGGATGATGCAATTAGGCGAGGTGATTTTCGGAGGCGTCGGTTCCGGCTTGTATGGCATGTTGATGTTCGCCATTGTTGCCGTATTTCTCTCGGGCTTGATGGTTGGGCGGACACCGGAATACCTTGGAAAGAAGATCGGTGCCTTCGAGATGAAAATGGCCTCGCTCGTTATATTATTTCCTTGTGCGACGGTACTCGTTGGTACGGCGATAGCCATCGCGTTGCCGATGGGTCGTGAAACGATCTTCAATCCTGGCCCGCACGGTTTTAGCGAAGTATTGTATGCCTTCTCATCGGCGGGAAATAACAACGGCAGTGCCTTCGCCGGCTTGGGAGCAAACACTCCTTTCTACAACGGACTTCTGGGCCTGGCGATGCTCGTCGGACGATTCTGGGTGATGTTGCCCGTGCTGGCCATTGCCGGTTCTCTGGCGGCGAAGAAGACGGTCCCCGCCGGGCCTGGCACACTGCCGACAGACACACCGCTGTTCGTGGTTCTGTTGGTCGCGGTCGTGATTGTGGTTGGAGCCTTGAGCTTCTTCCCGGCATTGGCTCTGGGACCGATTGTCGAGCACTTGCTGATGACGGCGACGAACTAGGAGGAAGCATCGTGACCAGAACGACAACCAAACTGCTCGACAACAGAATTCTCGGCGAAGCCATTGCGGCTTCGATCTGGAAGCTTGATCCCCGTGTTCAGCTGCGCAATCCGGTGATGTTTGCCGTCTACCTGGGGAGTATTCTCACCACCGTATTGTGGGTGAACTCGTTGAGTCATGCAACCGATGAATCGTCCGTCTTCATTCTCGGCGTGACGATTTGGCTGTGGTTCACCGTTTTGTTCGCCAATTTTGCCGAGGCGATTGCCGAAGGGCACGGCAAGGCTCAAGCGGCTTCGCTTAAGAAAAGTCGTACGACCGTCGTTGCTCACAAGATCACAGATCAAACGGGTCGGCTTACCGTGGAAGTTCCGGCAACCGATCTCATGCTCGGCGATATCATGATCGTCAAGGCAGGCGAGACAATCCCGACGGACGGGGAAGTCATCGAAGGAGTAGCCTCGGTCGATGAGAGTGCCATCACGGGCGAAAGCGCTCCGGTGGTGCGAGAGAGTGGAGGCGACCGTAGTTCGGTCACGGGTGGAACAAGGGTCATTTCTGACTGGTTGATTATTCAGGTGAAGACACTTCCAGGAGAGAGCTTTCTGGATCGCATGATTGCCATGGTCGAAGGGGCAAAGCGACAAAAGACTCCCAACGAGATTGCCTTGGCAATCCTCTTGGCCGCTCTGACGCTCATCTTTCTGCTCGTGGTTGCCACCCTGCTCCCGTACTCGATCTTCGGTGTCGATGTCTCCGGCCAGGGAAGAGCGATTAGCTTGACAGTCCTCGTGGCACTATTTGTCTGTCTCGCACCGACGACCATCGGAGCCCTGTTGTCCGCCATTGGCATCGCCGGGATGAACCGGCTCAGTCAGGCCAACGTGATCGCCATGTCCGGCCGTGCGGTCGAAGCGGCGGGAGACGTGGATGTTTTACTGCTCGACAAGACGGGCACCATCACGCTCGGTAACCGACAGGCGACTCGCTTCATTCCTGCACTAAGAACCACTGAACAGGAATTGGCGGAAGCGGCTCACCTGGCCTCGATGGCCGACGAAACTGCCGAGGGCCGCAGCATTGCCATTCTGGCGAAAAAACAGTTTGGGTTACGAGGCAGGGAACTGGAATCTATCCAGCCACACTTCGTCCCGTTTTCCGCTCGGACTCGTATGAGCGGGGTCACACTCGATGGCCACGAAATTCGCAAAGGAGCCGCCGAGGCGGTCGAGATGTACGTGCGAAGTCTCGGCGGTTTCTTGCCGGAAGATATTCGAGCCGCCGTACAGGAGATCGCCAAACAGGGCGGCACGCCTCTCGTCGTCAGTCGGGACGACAAAGTGCTCGGCGTGATTGAACTCAAGGACATCGTAAAAGGCGGGATCAAGGAGCGATTCACTGAACTGCGGCAGATGGGTATCAAAACGGTGATGATAACCGGCGATAACCCACTGACCGCCGCCGCCATCGCTGCCGAGGCGGGTGTGGATGATTTCCTTGCGGAGGCGACGCCCGAAGCAAAACTCTCGCTGATTCGAGACTACCAGAAGGGCGGACGGCTTGTGGCGATGACCGGCGACGGAACCAACGACGCACCGGCCCTGGCTCAGGCTGATGTGGCGGTCGCCATGAATAGCGGCACACAGGCAGCCAAGGAAGCTGGAAATATGGTTGATCTCGATTCCAATCCGACGAAGCTCATCGAGATCGTGAACATCGGCAAGCAATTGCTGATGACTCGTGGTTCGCTGACGACGTTTAGCATCGCCAACGATGTCGCCAAGTATTTCGCCATTCTCCCCGCGGCATTTGCGTCGACTTATCCAACCTTGAAGGCTTTAGACCTCATGCGGCTTTCGTCCCCTGCAAGTGCCATCCTGTCGGCAGTGATCTTCAATGCCCTCATCATCATTGCTCTCGTGCCACTGGCGCTAAAGGGCGTGGCCTATAGGCCTGTGGGAGCGGCTCAACTGCTTCGTAATAACCTGCTTATCTACGGCGTGGGTGGCCTCATCGTGCCATTCATCGGCATCAAGGCAATCGATCTGCTGCTGTCCGTCGTGGGGTTGGCATAAGGAGATTCGAGATGTTTCAGCAACTTCGTACCGCAGTGTTCGTCTTGATCGCCATGACGGTGCTCACGGGTGGCATTTACCCACTGCTGGTTACCGCCGTCTCTCAGGTCGTATTTCCGCAGCAAGCCAACGGCAGCCTGATCCAGCAAGGCGAACAGGTCATGGGATCGGAACTGATCGGACAGCCGTTCTCTCGTCCCGAATACTTCTGGGGGCGACTCTCGGCGACTTCTCCATTTTCCTACAACGCAGCGGCTTCGAGCGGCTCCAACTTCGGTCCACGACACCCGGCTCTCAAGGACGCTGCTGGGGCAAGAATTACCGCACTCAAAACCGCAGGATCGCCGGGCGTGAATGTCCCGGTCGATCTTGTAACGGCTTCCGCTAGTGGTCTGGATCCGCACATTTCACCAGCGGCAGCAGAGTTCCAGGTGGCACGAATAGCCGTTTCGAGGAAAATGTCGCAAGAGGCTGTGCGTAGTCTTGTTCACCGGTATACCGAGGGCCGACAATTCGGCGTTCTGGGGGAGGCACGTGTGAATATTCTCCGATTGAATCTGGCTTTGGGTCGACTGAAAGAGAACTGATGCCAATCATGCCAGACGTTCGCCCGAATCCCGATGAACTTCTCGCCCAAGTGAAGGCCGAAGAAGTCGACTCCAAGCGCGGCTCATTGAAGGTATTTTTCGGGTATGCCGCTGGTGTCGGGAAGACCTACTCGATGCTGACGAATGCCCAACGAGCGAAGGCCGAAGGGCGAGAAATTGTTGTCGGGTATGTCGAGCCGCACGGACGCCCCGAAACGGAAGCGTTGCTTGCTGGCCTCGAAGCGCTTCCCATGCGTGACTATGAGTACCGTGGCGTTTTGCTTCGAGATTTTGATGTTGATGTGGCCCTGGCACGGCACCCAGAACTGATCCTTGTCGATGAACTTGCCCATACAAACGCAGTCGGTTGTCGTCACGAGAAACGTTGGCAGGATGTTGAGGAGCTTCTCGACGCAGGAATCAACGTATGGACGACCCTTAATGTTCAGCACATCGAGAGCCTTAACGACGTGATCGGACAGATTACCGGCGTTACCGTGCGAGAGACCGTGCCCGATCGGGTGTTTGATCTGGCCGATGACCTGGAACTTGTGGACATCACGCCAGAAGAACTGCTGACTCGACTCAAAGCAGGTAAGGTCTACGTTCCTGAACAAGCTCAAAATGCGATTCAATGCTTTTTCCAGAAGTCTAATCTGACGGCACTACGAGAACTTTCGCTTCGACAAGCTGCTCGCCGGATTCATACGGATGTCGAATCGGCCCGGAGGGAAAAGGCGGCTGTTCAACCTTGGGCAACTGCCGAACGGCTCCTGGTCTGCGTTGGACAAAGCCCTACGACCGCCCATGTCATTCGCACCGCTCGACGAATGGCGGCGGCTTTGGACGCACCCTGGCTGGCCGTCTTCGTCGACCTCACCGGCGAACCGGCGAACAATCCCGGAAAGCAACGAGTTAGCGAGTACTTCCGACTTGCCGAACGACTTGGAGCGGAAACCGTTACACTGGCCGGACAAAACGTGACGGCCACGATTCTCGATTACGCCCGATCTCGCAACGTTACCAAGATTCTGATCGGCAAAACAAATCAACCTCGTTGGCGTCGACTGATCTTCGGCACCGTTGTGGACGACGTCTTGGAGACGAGCGGTAACATTGATGTGTGTGTCATCCACGGAGCAGAGGAACGAGCAGAATACACTCCAGCCAGCACAGCTCCATCTACGGTGAGGATACTTCCCTACCTCTCGGCCTTTGGCTTAATCGGACTAACCGGCTGCCTCGCCTACGGACTGCGTTGCTTGCACTTCGCCGATGCTGAGGCGAACACCGTGATGTTGTTCTTGGCGACAGTGGCCTGGGCTGCTTTTCGGCACGGGCGAGGACCAGCGGTGTTCGTAAGTATCCTGGCCGTCCTGGTCTTCGATTTCTTTTTTGTACCACCGTACCTCACATTTGCAGTGGCCGACACCCAATACTTGGTCACGTTTGCGGTGATGCTTACCATCGGTCTGGGCGTTAGCACTCTGACTTCCCGACTGCGAGCACAAATCGAAAGCACCCGCCAACGGGAACGTCAGACTTCTACCCTCTATGAGTTGGGGAAACAACTCAGTTCGCTGTATGGAAACGTATTTCTGGTCGGGGCGGCCGGAAGCAAGATTGCCGAAATGCTCGCCGGGGAAGTGGCAATCTATCTGCGTCAGTCATCAAATACATCGGAACTTGCCTTCGGGCACGACTCCACCATCGCCAAGCATCCGGTAAGCCTGCCGGTAGCACAGTGGGTGATCGAACACGACCAGATGGCGGGAGCCGGAACGAACACCCTTCCCAATGCGGTGGCCCTGTTCCTTCCACTAACGGGTTCACAAGGTACGCATGGAGCGATTGCCATACGAGTGTCCGATGCCGAGCGGTTGTTGGACCCGGAGGTCCGCCGCCTATTGGAAGCCTGTGCGAACCAATTGGCTCTGGCCTTGGAACGAGACCAACTCGCGATCGAGGCTGCCAACGCGCACATCCAAGCCGAGGCAGAACAGGTTCGTAGCAGCCTTCTCAGCAGTGTCTCTCACGATCTAAAGACGCCTCTAGCCGCAATCGCTGGGGCCAGCAGCAGCTTGCTGGAAGCCGCCTCGCTGGATGAGGTCACCCGTCGTCAGTTGCTTGAAACCGTGGCCGACGAAGCGGCCCGGCTCAATCGACTTCTCGAAAACATTCTTCAGATGTCAAAGCTAGATGCTGGGGCGGCTACTCCGAATTGTCAATGGCATGTCTTGGAAGAACTGGTTGGTTCGGCACTGCATCGCACGCGTCGTGAACTGGCTCGACACGAGATCGCCGTTCATCTGCCCAACAATCTGCCCCTCCTGTTCGTCGACGGTCTTCTCCTGGAGCAAGTCTTTGTCAATCTCTTTGAGAATGCAGCTCGTTACACCCCGGAAGGGACCGATGTGACCATTCGTGCGGCGGTCGATGGCAAGCACCTTCGTATCGCCGTCTCGGACAATGGACCGGGGTTGCCCGCAGGTGCCGAAGAGCGAATCTTTGACAAGTTCTATCGGGCTTCGCCAACCACTGATGGCGGGCGAGGGAGCGGCCTCGGATTGGCCATCTCTCGGGCTATTGTAAAAGCCCACGGCGGGAGCATTGCCGCCGCCAATCGACCAGGCGGAGGTGCTGAGTTCGTGATCCGATTGCCATTATCGAAAGACGCTCCGAGGATCGTGGTAGAATAGTCGCATGCAACCAAGTGGCCGTCACATTCTGATTATTGAAGACGAGCAACCGATCCGCCGATTCCTCAAGGCATCCTTGTCGAATGAAGGCTATCGAATCAGCGAAGCCAATTTGGGCGAGCAAGGATTGCGGATGGCGTTGGCCCAGCCGCCCGACCTCGTAATTCTCGACCTGGGCCTGCCTGATCTTGACGGTCAAGACGTGCTTAAACGACTGCGGGAGTGGTACTCGTTACCGATCATCGTGCTCTCCGCACGGGATCAGGAACCGCAGAAGATCAAGGCTTTAGATTGCGGTGCTGACGACTATGTGACGAAGCCGTTTGGCATCGGAGAACTCCTGGCCAGAATGCGAACCGCGATGCGGCATGCCCACCGAGTTGGTCCGGAAGAGACAACCATCAGCATCGGCGATCTCCGTGTCGATTTAGCCGCTCGGCTTGTGTCGTGCAATGAAAAAGAAATTCACCTGACGCCGCTAGAGTACAAGCTCCTGGTCACCATGCTGAAGTATGCTGGCAAGGTACTCACGCATCGGTTCTTACTGCAAGAAGTATGGGGGCCACAACATTCTCAGGAATATCACTACTTACGAGTCTTCGTCGCCAGCTTGCGGCGAAAGCTCGAAGATGACCCAGCCCGTCCCCGCTACATTCTTACGGAACCAGGAGTCGGTTATCGATTCGCAGCCGATTAAGAGCGTCTATCAAAATGGCTGGGGACTGTCCCAATTTTTCGAGGGCCGCTGAGATCAATGGGGGTACTGGTTCAGCGAGAAGCGGAGTTTCAGTTGGCTGAGTTTAGCGGGTTCAGAAACGACGATTACTCGGGGCGACCCAAACCGGCACAACGTTAACCGTCACCACGGTTGAGCAGGGTGCTTCGGTCGAAAAGACGAAGCATAATCCGAAGCCGTACCAGGCGAATCGGCTCGCATCGACCTGTAAGTAACGCATCGACCTGCAAGCAATATTGTCCTGCAAGCAACTCAGCCAGCGCATGAAAAAAGCCTGGAATTTCCAGGCTTTGCTGCACCTTGCACGAGCACGCAAGATGACAAGGTACCCCTACGGGGATTCGAACCCCGGTTACCGGACTGAGAACCCGATGTCCTAGGCCTCTAGACGATAGGGGCGTACGCGCTGAACAGCCTAAAATTGGGCCGGTCGCGAGACTCATCTTTTTAATCCAACACGGTTATCCTGTCAACAGGCCGGGCAACGATTGTCGAGGCGCGGGGAGCACGTCTGTGAGCGTCTCGAATGCACGAATCGCGGCGTCTGGCCAGCCTCATAAACGGCAAGTCGAACCACCAACGCTTCGGATCAGCGGAGTTCCAGCTGTTTGATCGGGTAATCCGGCTCAACGCCAATCATGCAGCTCAGCAAGAAAAAAGCCGTGCGGCAGCAAGGACAATGGGACTCGGGTTCGGTGATCTGCACCGAGCCATGCCTCGCGATCAACGCACGCGGCCGGTCGCCCACCTGTCTTCTTCACGATCGCCTCCGCCACGCAAACCGCAGTCGGCACTCCCCGCTGGCGAACCGCTGTCGCCAGGCTCGGGGCCTCGTGTTATGCTCTGCGAGCATATCAACGAAACGACATCCGATCCTGAGGTTGAGCCGATGAGTCCAGTTGATCCTAGCCAGCCGACCCCGATGAACCCTGAAGACGCCGCGGCCCGCGAGTGGTTAAAGAACGTCTATCAGGGAGACAACGCTCGGCAGCTCACGCCGCGCGCGGTGATCACCGGCATGTGTATCGGCGGCATCATGTCGATCTCGAATCTGTATGTGGGGTTGAAGACCGGTTGGGGGTTGGGGGTTACGATCACCGCCTGCATCATCGCCTATGCGGTGTTCAAGGCCCTCGAAGCGATTGTGCCCGCGTATCGCAATGACCATTTCTCGATCCTTGAAAACTACACGATGAGCAGCGCCGCAAGCGCGGCTGGTTACATGTCGAGCGCCGGGCTCGTCTCGGCGTTGCCGGCGCTCTACTTGACCACCGGTCGGATGTTGACCTGGTGGGAAATCATGGTGTGGCTCGGAGCCGTGTCGGCGTTGGGCGTCTTCATGGCCATCCCACTCAAGCGGCAATTGATCAACATCGACCAATTGCCATTTCCCTCGGGCATTGCCACGGCCGAGACACTCCGCAGCATGCACAGCGAAGGAGGCGAGGCGGTGCAAAAGGCGCGATCGTTGTTCTTGGCCGGAATTGGTGGCGCGGCGTTGGCTTTCTGGCGGGATGCGTTTGCAGCCATAAAATCGCTCAAAGACTTTGCCTTTCCCCATGAGTTTGAACTCATTCCCCGCATCCCCATTCCCGGTACGCAGTTCGTCACCCCAGGCTTGCCGATGGGGGCCGAACTCCTCAAGAAATACACGTTTGGCTGGGAAGGCTCGCTGATCATGATTGCCGCCGGGGCCATCATGGGCATTCGGGTCGGCGTATCGATGCTGGTCGGGTCAATCATCTGTTACGGCATCATTGCCCCCATTTTGATCGACAAGGGGATCGTTCCCGAAGGGGGCGGATATCGTGAAATCGTCAAGTGGATCCTATGGCCGTCGACCTCAATGATGGTCGCGTCGGGACTGCTCGCCTTTGCACTCAAGTGGCGCACCGTGCTCCGCGCCTTTAGCGGGCTGCTGTCGGTGTTTGGCGGATCGAGCAACAACGACGACCCGTTGGCGCATGTGGAAGTGCCCGGCTCGTGGTTCGTTGCCGGCACGTTTCTATCGGGGCTGGTGTGTGTTGTGTTCGGCCATTTTTTCTTTGAGATCACGTGGTGGATGGGCATTCTGGCCGTGCTCGTCACGTTTCTGCTGTCGATTGTCGCTGCCCGCGCGACCGGCGAAACCGACATTACGCCCATCGGCGCGATGGGTAAAATCACGCAGTTGATGTACGGTGTCATTGCGCCGTCGAATATCACCACCAATCTGATGACCGCGTCGATCACGTCGGGCGCGGCGTCTCATGCGGCCGATCTGCTCACCGATCTGAAAAGCGGATATTTGCTCGGAGGCAACCCGCGACGGCAAACGATCAGCCAGTTGTTTGGTGTCGCGGCAGGTACACTCATCTGCGTGCCCGCGTACATGATGATCGTGCAGAGCAACCCAGAGAAACTGGGGAGCGAAGAATTGCCCGCCCCGGCCGCGAAAGTCTGGGCGGGTGTCGCTCAATTGCTCGCCAAGGGGGTGAGCGAATTGCCTCCCGGAGCGCTTGGCGCGATCTTGGTCGGCGCACTGTTGGGCGTCGCATTGACCCTGCTCGAAGAATTCACGCCGAAGCAGTATCGCAAATGGATTCCCTCGGCCACCGGATTGGGTATCGCGGGAGTCATACCGGCCTTCAATGCGTTGTCGATGTTTCTCGGCGCTCTCGTGGCCTGGATTTTGGCCAAAAAGCGCCCCGAGACCGACGAAAAGTACACCATCTCCGTCTCCAGCGGCCTAATCGCCGGCGAGTCGCTCATGGGTGTCGCGATCATCTTGATCGTCGAGGGGCTCAAACTGATCGGGTGGAATAAGCCGTGATGATTGGCGCGAGTCCACGCTACGGCTGGAGAGCCATGCGAAGCTGCTGATTCAGTTCGTCGGCCTTGACTTGGGCTTCGGTCAGTGGCAAGCCGGCTTTGACGCCGGGACGCAAATGACCGGTCTCGCTCAACCAAGCGTCGCGCAATAATTGCCGCCGCTGCGAAACGAGCTTGAGCACATCGCTCCCCTTGGCAAACGTCGCGAACACGGCTTGAGGGTCGTTCGCCGCGACCGATTTGGCATCGACTCCACAGTGTAGCAGCAACGCACGAGCGATCAGCCAATGCCCAACGGGCCCGCAGTGCACTCCGTCACCGGCAAGGGTAAATTTCGCATCGGTTTTGCGTTGCTCGGCGAGGTAAGCATTCGTGGGGGAATGCGCATCGACGACCTGCCATCCTTGAGCACGCTGCGAGAGGAGCCACGCGCTGTAATGATCGAGCACGCCGTTGTAGCCCTCGAACGGCTGCTTGTACTCGCTCAAGCCGGCAGGCAACGTGCGTGCTTTGATCGGCAGCGGATCGAAAACCGGTGGCGTGACGTGGAGCACTTTCGCGCCGGCGGCCTCGGCCTTGGCACGCAACTTCTCCATCCCTTGCCGATAGGCGGCGAAACGCTCGTCGCTCAACGGATGGTAGATGCCACAGTTCATGCCGTAGCAGGCGACCACCAAGTCGGGCTTGGCCTTGGCGAGTACGCGATCGAGTCGCTCATGCAAATCGGGTCGTGGAAATTTGCCCCCCGCGTGACCCGGCTCAGACAACCCAGACACCGTCTCGCTCGGCAAGCCCAGGTCGATGATCTCGGCCTTAAAACTCGGTTGGGTCAGTCGCAGATACGCCTCGACGTAATCCACGTATTGTCCGGCGAACGTAATGCTATCGCCCAAAAACACGACGCGGCGATACTCGCCGATCGACTCGGCCTGGAGTGGCGTCGCCAAACTCACCAGCAACAACAAGCAAAACGTCCGGCGCAAAATATTCATCATTCCGCATTCCTCTTTCATCACTGTACTTAGACGGGCGCGGCAAAGTGACCGGCCCGATACTCACGAGCGACGAGTTTGTTCGTTTCGGGGTCGCCCAGGATTTGTTCGGTTTTCGGATCGAAGTTGATAACCTTGCCGGTGCGCGTGGCGATATTGCCCAAATGGCACAGCGCGGACGAGAGATGGCCGATCTCGATATCGGCGTTCGGTCGCGCTCCGCTCTCGATGCATTCGAGGAAGTTGTTGGCGTGCGGCAGTTCGCGATCCTCGAACTTGCCGGAGTCGATGAGTTTGTTCTTGGGTCCGAACAGTTGCCAGCCATCCCCTTTGCCTAAGAGCATCATGCCATCCGTGCCATAAAAGGCGTTGCCGTTCTCGTAGCCTTCCTGGCGATAGGGGCTCCAAATGCGTTGCTCGAAAATGAGTTGCTTGGGCCCGCCTGCCTTGCTCGCGCCGGGATACTCGAACACGACCATCTGCGTATCAGGAAATTGCTGGTCGTCGTCGAAGTAGTACTTGCCTCCGGCGGCGACAATTCGCGACGGATGGGTTTCGACCCCGAGCCCCATGCGGGCCATGTCGGCGTCATGCACGCCATCGTTGCCAAAGTCGCCGGTGCCAAAAGCGTACCACCAGTGCCAATAGTAGTGCAGGCGGTTGGCCTGGTAGGGCACGAGCGGGGCAGGGCCAACCCACAGGTCGTAGTCGAGTCCGGCGGGAGCTTCGCTCGGCTGCGAGTGGCCGATGTTGCGGCGTTTTTGCGAGTTCCAGGCTTTGGCCACCAGCACCTCGCCGATCGCCCCTTGCTTGAGCAACTGCATCGCTTGGATCACGTGCGGGCCGCTGCGGCTTTGTGTGCCATGTTGCACCACGAGCTTGTTGCGTCGCGCCGACTCGATCATCAGTCGCCCTTCGCGGATGTTGTGCGAGCAAGGCTTTTCAACGTACACATGCTTGCCGGCAGCAAGCGCGAGCAGCGTGGCCGGCGCATGCCAGTGGTCGGGCGTGGCGATGATAACCGCGTTGACTCGCTTGTCGTCGAGTACACGACGCAGGTCGGTCACCGTCTCGGGCTTGGCGGCACCCTTGGCGGAGAGTTTTTCGGCGGCCGTGCCAGAGCGCGTCGGGTCAGGGTCGCAAGCGTAGGCAATGTCGCATACGCCGGTTCGCTGGAACGTCGAGGCCACGCCCGTGCCGCGGCCACCGCAGCCGATGAGGCCGATCGTGTAGCGCTTGTTGGCTCCGGCGGCGCGCAGTGGCGCGACCAAGGGCAATGCGGCCACGGCCGCGCCGAGGCTGGTGTGCTGCAAAAACGTGCGACGGGTGGCGCTCATGGCGTGAGTCCTTTTTCGGATATGACCAGTGAATCGTCAGAAACACCTTGCCCGGGAACCGCGAGGCCGTTGGCCCAGAGCACGGCCTGTACGATCAGGCGGCGATACTCGACGTGCCGCCAGTTGGCGTGGTAGTGCAGCCCGCTGAACCCGAACGAGCGTCCGCCGTCGGGGCGCTGCCAGGCCCAGGCGACGGTCTCGCGCTCCCCATCGATCTCGACGGTGACGACCGGTTGGACGGGCTCGCCGCTCTTGGCGAACTTTAGCTTGTAATAAAACTCTTCATGCACGTCGAAGGGTTTGATTCCGGCGGCGATGACATGCGCCGGAGCAGCCAGCTCCACACGAGTGTCGACCACTTTGAATTTTCGATCAGGCCCACCATGGCAGCCGCCGAAGAGTTTCAGGTACGGCTCGATATTCGCGGCCTCCTTGGAACCCATGCCCCAGTGGATCGTCACGAGTCCGCCGCGGCGTGCGGCCAGCGTGCTCAAGGCGTCGAGGCGACGCACGTCGGCGGAGGTCCAGGCCGCCCCCTGCGAAAGAAACATCACCGCGCCGTCCGCCTTGCGCAGCAACTCGATCCCCTCGGACCACGGTTCATCGGCGCTGGTGATGGTCGTCTTGATGCCCGGTTGCCGCGCGAGCATTTCCGCGAGCAGCTTGAGCCCCGGTTGGTATTCGTGCGTTAGGGGCGGATGGCCGTCGGGCTTTTGCGCCAGCAGCAGTATGTGTTTCTTCGTCGGCTCGGCCGACGACGCCCCATCGAGCAACGGGCTCGTGAGCAGCCAACCGCACACGAGCCAGAACCGCCACCATGATCGAGAGGCCTTGAGCATTATTGGGCTGCCTAGTTTTTCGCGATGGGTGAGCCGCTCTTCTTTTCGCCGCCGTCGAACTTGAGCAGCCGCTGCGCTTCTTTGAGCACGAAGTCGGCTTTTGTGAACGGCTCGAAACCAATGTCTTGCCAGCGGATTCGGCCTTGGGCGTCGAGCAGCAACGTGGCATGTAAGGGGATATTTTCAAAGTCGTCGTAAGCTCGCAGGGCGCGGAACGTATCCATTGATGCATCGCTCACCAAGGGAAACGGATACGTGCCGCTCTTGTCGGCGTCGAGCACCGATTGCTTGAGTGTCTTCACGTCATCGGTGCTGACGGCGAGAAGCGAGATGCCCGCCTTGGCGAAGTCCTCGGTGAGCGGCTTGAACGCTCGCAGTTGCTCGGCGCAATGCGTACAGCCGGCGCCGAGATAGTAGATCAGCACGAGCGGCTTGCCACGGAAGGACTTGAGGGCGACGGTCTGGCCATCGGCGTTGGGCAATTCCCAGTCGGGGGCTTCGGTCGCATGCCAGCGGATGGGGCCCAGGGCATCGAGCGCCGGACGCGAACCAAGGTCCTTGGCCAACGGGAGTGGCTTGCGCCAATCGTCGCCGAGCTTGGCCTCTTGGGCGATGGCTGCCAGCCGCCGAGCGATGGGCGTGTCGAGGTCGAAGGTGTCGCACAGTTCGCGCAGTTGCTCGAACGCTTTGAGAGCGTCCGATTTTTTGTCGATGCGGTACAAGATGTCAACGTAGTTCGCCAGCGGCTGGGCCTGCTTAGCCACGGCGTCACGCGCCTCGCGCGCGAGTTGCTCGGCCTTGGTCTTGTCTCCCGCCGCGAGGTTGACTTGAGAAAGAAACTCTTTGGCCACGGCACCCGCTTTGCCAAAATGCACGAGCGCCTGTTTGGCGTCGCCCGCGGCCAGCGTCTCGTGTCCTTTGATCCACTCGATGGCCTGCTGCGCGGTATCGACCTTCGCCGTGTGTGTCTTCTCGGCGTCTTTGCGGGCCTTGGTCACCTTGTCGGCCGACTCTTTTTTCTTCTTGGCGTCTTCCTCGGCCTTGTCCGCGGCCTTGTCGCGTGCCTCTTTCGCTTGTTCGACGAATTTCTCGGCGCTGGCGAGCAACGCTTTCGCCCGGTCTGGCTGCTTGGTTTGCCAAGCCGCGGCGGCCAGCAATCGCACGCGCGGCAATTCGTCGGCCGCCTCGGTGAGCGCATCGAGATAGCCCCCCGCGTCGAGCTCAAAGGCCTCGTCCCATAACTCGAAGCGACTCAGCACTTCGATCAACCGCGTGCGGCCGAGCGAACTGGTCCCGCGCTTGCCGCCGCTCAGCATGTTCGTGCGTGGATGCCGGGGCATCTCGATCATGTTCTTGGCCAACTCGAGCGCCCGGTGCGCCTGGCCCGTGTAGCTCAGGTTGCGTATTTGCCACTCATGGTTGTGGGCGTAATTGTGAATTTCGTCGGGCATGACTCGGAAGCGCATCATGTAGGCGTGATCGACGCGCGCGGCGGCTTCCTGTTGCCAGATCGCGTCAGCATAGCGCTGCAAATTCGAGTAGGTGTGCCCCGGCATGTGCCACATATGGGCAATGCCCGGCGCCGACTGACCACCCTTGGCTGCCGACGTGAGCGCGCGGGCGGGCTTTTCACTGTCCCACAAGTGAATGCGGTAGTGATGCACGGGGTGCATCGGGTTGACGGCGAGCACCTCGCGGGCCAGTGCGTCAATCGCTTCGTGCGAGCCGATCGGCACTCCGCGGCCGTTATTAAGCCAAGCGGCGAGCACCAACATGGCCTTGGCCTCGATATCGGTGGGATACTCGTGGCTGATCGCTTCGAGGCGGCGGACATACTGCCTGCGGCGGTCCGCATCCGTCTTCTTGCTGTCCTTGTAGAACTCGTCGAGCGCTTCGATCCAGAGCCGCTCGCGCGGGCTGGCTTTGTCTTTGCGCTTGGCCGCCTCGGCAATAAAGCCCTTGGCTCGTTTATCGTTGTTGATGTTGGCCAACGCCATGCCCCAGTAAGCAATGGCACAATCGGGGTCATAGTACGCGGCCATGCGAAACGAGCGTTCCGCCTCGAAGTACCAAAAGCCGTGCAGTTGGCCGAGCCCTTGATCGACGAACGCCTGGACGTTGGCGTGCTTGCTGGTCACCGGAAAGTGCACAAGCCCGCAACCGTCGATGAGCAAGGCCGCCTGTCGAGGCCCTTCGTTAAAGGTCTCGCCGTGCGACGAGTGACCGGCCAGCGGACCAGGGGCCGGATTGTCGATCGACGGTTCGGCGGGCGTCGCCTTAGGCGCGTCGGTCTTGGGCGCGTCGGTCTT
>CAZZBK010000001.1:18968-142294 GCA_964652155.1 uncultured Planctomycetaceae bacterium
GGCGCGTCGGTCTTGGGCGCGTCGGTCTTAGGCGCGTCGGTCTTAGGCGCGTCGGTGTTGGCGGGGGTTGTTTTCGGTGGCGGAGCCACCGGCTTGGGGGCTGACTTGGAATCTTCGGCTGCGTAAATCGCAGCGGCAAATCCAATACTCAACACAAACACAACGAGCCGAGTCATGGCGATGGCCTAATTCAAAGGGGAGTGAACTGCGCTAATCCACAAGCCTCACGGGGCGAGGCCGTTCTGACATGATCGCGTTTCGAGGCGGGGAGAGCAAACGTTGGGGTGGGTCACAGGCTAAGGTGTGCGGGTCGCGCTGACCGGTAGGGGAGCGCCGAGCGTGTCGCCGTTGGCTTTGAAGCCGCCGCCGTCCACGTCGACATAAATCGGATTGCTGACCGCGAACGGCTTGTCCTTCGCACGATCGGGTCCCCGGACGGGGCCATGTGTCGAGTTCGTGCCGGCCGCTACCACAATAATGTGCTCATCGGCCTTGAGCCGCAACGGAATTTTCTGATCGAACTTGACGACCCCGCCCTGGAATTTCTGCGGCGTCTTGTCGCGCGTGAAGTTCAAGTCGGGCTCAGCTCGACCCGATACGAGCACTTGCACCCGATCGATATCAAACCAGTTTGGGCATTGCACCCTGACGGCCAGGGTGCATTCACCGCTGGGAGCCTGAATGTCGGCCCCCACGGTCCCCTTGGAGCGCTCGCCCCCGCCGGCCGCCTCCAGGAACACCTCCAGATAGGGACCGGTCGTCATGATGATCTCGCCCTGCTTGACGGCGCGCACCATCTCGGCAGTCGTGATCCGGGCCGGGTCGTCGGTCGAACTGCGGAGGTAAATCCGCAAAAAGCCCGAGCCGTGGAAATTATAGTGGGCGTCGGTGTTGACCACCCCTGGCAAACGGTAGCCCTGGTTGAGCAGTTGCAGCCAGTTGAACATGCGGTTGTTGGTCTTTCGGCCCGTCGCGCCGATCATGGGCGCGTCGAAGATCGTCTGCGGCGGGTGGATTTCGATGCAGTCAAGATACTTGAACATCTTGCGGTAGCCGCCGTCGGGACTACCATCGCCGTCGCGATCGTAAAAGACGTGACCGATGTCCGGGTGATTTTGTTCGATGACCTTCTCGCTCTGTCCGTCCCACAGGGCGAGCCGTTCGACCTTACCCTCGACGTCGGCGTCGGACAGCGGCGCGCCGTTGTCTTGCACGCGCGGCTTGAGCACAAACGGAAATGCGTTGTGGTGATTCACATCGCCCGGCAAATCGGTGAGCTCGATGCCGATGCAGGTGGCGAGCAGGTGCTGCGCCTTGAGCCGCTGCAAATGCTCGTCGTAGGATGAAAAGCGGTTGTGCTCGGTGCAGGGGGCAAACTCGATATGCTCGCAGAGCAAGTTGAGCACGCGCCCTAATTGACTAGCGGTATTGTCACCCGACGGACTCGAGTGACTGTGAAAATCGGAGCTGATCCAGCCGGGCGTATTGACGCTGCGGACCAGCGTGGCCGTGAGGGGCGTCTCCTTGCCGCGCGCCACGTCGATTGTCTTGAACACGGCATCGTGTTCGCTGCCGTAGCTGACGATGCACTCATACTGCCCGGGAGCAAGCAGGACGCGGAACTCGCCATCGTGGCTGTAGTACACGTTCTGCACGCCATGTTCGCCGCTGGCATGATTAAAGAACGGCGACTGGGTCTCTCCCACGCCGCGGAACTCGACCTTGCATGGGGTGGGACGAAGGGCGTCGTTGGTGATCTTGGCCACCACCGTGCCCGGCAAGGGCAAGGTGACCCGCTGCGTGCCTGGGCGCAACTCGATGAGTTGCTCGCCGTGCGCTTCGGACTCGACCTGAGCACGAAACGCACCGTCAGGCAGGGCAAACGTGAGCTTGCCATCGGCGCCGGTCCGTGCCGTGCCGTAGGTTTGGTCGTCGGCCAAAATTTCAACGTCGGCCGCGGCAACAGCTCGGCCAGCCGCGTCGACCACTTCCAGCGTGACGCTTTCTTGCGACTCATGAGCGAGCCGCTTGGCGACTTGCCGCAGGTGCAAATGACTACTGGCTGGAAACAGCCGCCGGGTGAGCCGCAAGGTTGCCCCGGCTTGCAACACGGCCTTGTTCTGATCGTCGATCGGGAAAAAGAGCCGTTGGCCACGCCGATCGGGCGCGCCCACGTCCATCGCGACGCCATCGGCCAAAACGCCATAGGCCTGCCCCCACCATTTGTCATACACCCAGAACAGGTTCGTCTCACCGTCATCGACGCGCGAAAAGCTGTTGTCGGCGCGGATCTCGTCGAACAGTTCGAACTCGATGGCCTTGTCGCTGGGATTGCGATAGATCGTCTCAATATGCACATACGACCAGTCGTCGGCGAGCGTGTATTGCACCTCGGCCTCGGGAAAGCCCTTACCCCCTTCGGCTTTGCAGCTCAGACTTACTTCCTCGGCTTTGACATGCGCCTTGGCCGGGTCGGTGACGAGCGGGTTGGCCCCGTCGATCGGAATGACCTCAACGTGGCGCCAGTCCATTGTCTTGCCGCCCGGGTAGTACGCGCTGAGTTGGTCATTGGGCTGCTGTGAGCTGGTGAGATCGATGATCGCGCCGCCTGTGTTGCGGACGGTCATGTTGGCGTGTCGCCCCGCGATGGGCCGCGCGATGACGACCATGATGTGCTCGTTGCGGAGCACGAAGTCGCCATAGATCCGATCGGCTTCCTTGCCCGAGGGGGCAAAGCGATCCCAGGTCTGTGCGGTGAGCGTGACCAACTCGGCGGCGTGGCTCGCCCCGCTGCTGGCGAACAACGAGGTGACGACGAGTACAATCGTCCGTAAGGAGCGCATGGGTGGGCCGCCTGATGCGAAGTACTGCAATCGATCCGGAACGAGAGGGTGTCCTAGCATGGTCGCGGAGCAGCGCCGAGGCGTCAAGCATTTTCGTCTCGAACTGGTCGTTCCCCACCAGGCCGATTAGACTGCCCAGGTCGGGAAAGACGGCATAGGCCGGGTAACCCGAGGGTATCTGCCCATGATCGAGGCGCAAAATCATGTATCGCATCCAAGTCTGGTCGTTGGTGCTGAGCGTTGGATTCGTTTGGAGCACGGCCGTCGCCAGGGCTGGTGATCTCGTCCCGATCGGTCTCGCGGCGCAGGACATTACCCCCGGCTACCCGGTACGCCTGACGGGCTATAGCAGCCGCCAGAATGAGAGCGAGGGGGTCGAACAGCATTTGTTCGCCAAGGCGCTGGCGATAGGCACCGACGCCGACCTCGCGGTATTCGTCACGTTCGATGGCCTGGGCATCGCCGCCGATCAGACCGAAGTCATCGCCAGCCAGCTTCACAAACGCTTCGGTCTCAAACGAGATCGACTCGCCATCTGCGCGTCGCACACGCACACGGGGCCCTATATTCGCGGCGTGGGGACGTTGATCTTCGACCCGCCCTTGCCCGAGGAACATCGTGCCCATAGCGAACAATACCGTCGCGAACTGACCGACAACTTGGCCCGAGTCGCCTCAATGGCGATCGAGCGTCGACGGCCTGGCACATTGTCCTGGGCGCGGGGCGAGGTGAAATTCGCCGTCAATCGGCGTGTGCTCAAGGAGGGAAAATGGACCGGCTTTGGCGTCGCAAGCGACGGGAGAGTCGATCACGCGCTCAGCGTGCTTGCCGTGCATCACGCGGGCAAATTGTCGGGCATCCTGGTGAACTACGCTTGTCACTGCACCACGCTGGGGCCTCGTTTCAATCGCATCTGCGGCGACTGGGCCGGCTACGCTCAGGAACAAATCGAGAAAGAGCATCCCGGCTGCGTGGGGATGGTCGCGATTGGGTGCGGAGCCGACGCCAATCCCGACCCGCGTGACAAAGGGGACGCCATCGAGTTGTGCCGCCAGCATGGGGCGGCGATCGCGAATGAGGTTCGCCGACTGCTCACCGGAGAGTGGCTCCCCTTAACCGCGCCATTGACCAGCGCCGCGGAGCCGATCGAGTTGCCGTTTGCACCGCTGCCCTCGCGCGATGAGTACGAGCGCCGCACGCAGCTGCGTGGGCCCATCGCCTGGCACGCGCGAGCGCAATTGGAACGGCTCGATCGGGGCGAGAAATTGCCCACCGCGCTCCCGTATCGCGTGCAGGTGTGGAAGTTTGGTCAGCAGTTGACCCTGGTGTTTTTGCCCGGCGAGGTGGTCGTCGACTACGTGATGCGATTGCAGCGCGAGCTCCCCAGCGAGCGGCTCTGGATCACCGCCTACGCCAACGACTGCCCCTGCTACATTGCCAGCAAACGGGTGTTGGCCGAAGGGGGCTACGAAGCCGACAACTCGATGTACTACTACGATCGACCGACCCGATTTGCCAGCGAGGTCGAGGACCTCATTGTCTCCACCGTCACGAAGTTGGCGAAGTGAGACCGGAGAGCGGAGTGAGTCAGATTAGGGCTAAGAACAACTCGCGGTAGGATTGGGCGATCAGATCGAGGTCGTGAATCTGAAACTGTTCACGAAGCAGGGCGAGTTGCGCATGTCCGTCGGCATCCGTGAGTGACTCGCTCAGCACGGCCTCGAACTCGATGAACGTGCCGAGCCCCACGACCTGGTCCAAGTGAATACGCACGTTCTGATACAGGTATATCTGGCGCTGCTTGTCCACGACCACCTCAATGCCGTAGGCTGCTTCGAGCGCAGCCTTCAATGCCTCCGCCGAGGTGACTTCCACCAGCCGATAGTTGCTTCCTTTCGGTTCGAGCGTGTCGGGGCGGTCATACCAAATCAGCTGGGCTTGCTGGGCGTCGATCTGCCGCAGCTTGAGTCGGCCGTGATCGCAACGAAAATAGGTGTCCATCTGCCGCTGGGTGCCCAGCCGCGCGGTGGCGAGCGTTTCGGACACGTCGAGTGCTTTGGCAAACGACGCCAACCGAGCTTTGAGTTCAATGTTACGTCGAGGGGAAGTCATGTTGGTTGCGAATGTGAATGTCGCAGGTCGGAGCAAAATTCGGCCAAATGTGGCTATTTTAGCCCGATTGGCTCAACTGACGTTCTGTTATGACGGCCCGAGCGGTAGGATGCAAACGTGTCTGACCCGTCGACTTGGATAGGGATGAGGGAATGGGAAAGAGTGACTCCCCCAACGTGGGACAAATTCGCGCCGTGATGCCGGACTCGGTGCGCCAACGGTACGTCAGTCAGGCGCTGCTGGCGGCTTGGCCAACGCTGGCTCTGTACGTTGGAGCGGTGCTGCTCACGATCGTCGCGCCCGTCTGGCTGCAGTGGCTGCCGTCTCTGATCGCGGGTTGGTTCTCGGCGATGCTGTTCGTCGTGGGGCATGACGCCGCGCACGAGGCGTTGACCCCCTATCGATGGCTCAACGGACTCATCGGCCGCTTTGCGCTCTTGCCCGGCTGGCACAACTTCACCGGCTGGGTTCATGCCCATAATCATGTGCATCACGGTTGGACCAACTACCGGCCGAAGGATTACGTCTGGGCACCACCGTCTCCCGCGGCGTACAACGCGCAGCCGAGATGGCGAAAGGCGCTGACCCGGTTCTATCGCAGTGCCTGGGGGTTTGGCGCGTACTATCTGATCGAGATCGTGTTCAAGCGGATCACGCTCGTGCAGCGCGACGTGAAGAACTCGCATGTCCGCTGGATCTGGCGGCTCGACAACCTGTTTTTGTTCACGGCCATCGGGGCGCAATCGTGGGGCGTGGTCGCGCTGGCGCGACACTGGGGCGTCGAAACCTCTGCGCCCCTGCTCGTGCTGTGGACCGTCGTCGTGCCGAGCGTGGTCACCTCATACCTGATCGGGTTTGTGACTTACCTGCATCACACCCATCCGCAGGTGCCGTGGTTCGACGAGCAAAGCGAGTGGTCGTTCTATCGCGGGCAGATATTGGGCACCACGCACGTCGACTTTGGGCGCGCGTTCAATTCGATGTCGCACAACATCATGGAACATACCGCGCATCACGTCGATCCGCGTGTGCCCCTCTATCATCTGATCGAAGCCCAACGGGCGATCGAAAACGTGTACGACGCGCTCGTCCATTATCGCTTTTCGCTGCGCGGATTCTTTTACATCCAGCGGGTTTGTCAGTTGTACGACTCGCAGTCGCATCGCTGGATGAGCTATCGCGGCGAAGCAACCAGTTCGCAGACATTCGACCGCGAGGCGGAATTAACAACCGCGTAGGCCGCTTTAGGCGGTGGGGTCGACGGCCTTTTTGCGCGAGACCTTTTTCTTGGCCGCTTTTTTGGCCGGAGAAGCGGCCTTTGCGGACTTGGCCCCCTTTTTGGCGAAACGCCCCTTTTTCGGCGTGGCGGGGCCACGCGCGGCCCGTTCAGCCAAGAGGCTCAGCGCCAATTCCAAGGTCAACTCGTCGGCGTTCGCGTCCTTGGGCACCGTCGCGTTGGTCGTGCCATCGCTCAGGTAGGTGCCATAGCGGCCCGCGAACATCTGCACGGGCTCCTTGGTAACCGGCGATTCGCCAAAAACCTTGAGCGGGGTGCGCGCCGCGCCGAAGGTTTTTCGCTGCTGCTTGGGTTGATTGAGCAACTCGACGGCCTGCTCAAACGCGACATCCATCGGCGACACATCGGCCGGCAGGCTGCGGGTCTCTTCGCCACACTTGACATACGGGCCAAAACGTCCGTTGAAGGCGACGATCGGGTTGCCGAGCGTCGGATGCACGCCCAACTCGCGCGGCAACGAAAGCAACCGCAGAGCAACCTCGAGTGTCATTTCTTCGAGCTTCATGCCGCGCAACAACGACGCGCTCTTGGGCTTCTCGTCATCGCTGGCCACGCCGAGTTGCACGTAGGGACCAAAGCGGCCCACACGCGCAAACACCGGCTTGCCCGTCGCCGGATCGTGTCCCAGCGGCTCCTCGGCCTGTGAGGCTTGGCTGAGCATCTCGAGCGCCTTGCTCAGGCTCATTTCGTCGGGCGAAAAGCCCTCGGGAATGCTGGCTCGTCGTTCGCCATGCTCCAAGAACGGCCCATAGCGGCCGACGCGCACAAAGATCGGCAACCCGTCGGGCAGGTCGTCGGCGCGACCCACGCGAATGCGGCTCACATCGCGGGCGTCGATCGCCTCGGCCTTGTCTTCGAGTTGTTGTTTCAGCCCCGGTTCACCCTTGCCAAAGTAGAACCCGCGCAGGTATTCGACCGATTCGGTCTCGCCACGGCTGATCGAGTCGAGGTCGTCTTCCATCTGGGCCGTGAAGCCGTAGTCGACCAGCTTGGGCATGTGCGACTCGAGCAATTGCGACACGGCAAACGCGACCCATGTGGGCACGAGTGCATTGGCCTTTTTCACCACGTACTCGCGTGCCTGAATCGTCTCGATGATCGTCGCATAGGTGCTGGGGCGGCCGATGCCCATCTCTTCGAGCGCGCGGGTGATCGTCGCTTCGTTGTAGCGGGCCGGGGGCTGCGTGGTGTGCGACTTGCCGTCCAGTTCGCGACACTTGAGCTCGTCCCCCAATTGCAACGGGGGCAAGATCGTTTCCTTGTCGGCCAATTCGGCGTCGGGGTCGTCGGCCCCTTCGACATACGCCCGCAGGTAGCCAGGAAAGTCAATCGTCTTGCCACTGACGGTAAAGGTGGCGCCGCCCCCTTCGATCGTGATGGCAATGCGTCGGCCGCGAGCGTCGGCCATCTGGCTGGCAATCGTCCGCTTCCAGATGAGTTCGAACAGGCGAAACTCGTCGGAGCCCAAGGTGCCGCGGAGTCGTTCGGGCAATTCAAACGGATGACCCGCCGGACGGATGGCTTCGTGCGCTTCCTGGGCGTTTTTGACCTTGGTGCGGTACAGCCGCGCTTCGCTCGGCAGATAATCTGCTCCGTACTGAGCGCCAATCAGCTCGCGGGCCGCCTCGAGCGCCACGCTCGCCAAGTTGGTCGAGTCGGTACGCATGTAAGTGATGTGACCGTTCTCGTACAAGCTTTGGGCAACTTGCATCGTGCGGCGGGCCGTAAAGCCCAGCTTGCGATTGGCCTCCTGCTGCATCGTGCTGGTGGTGAACGGTGGGTAGGGCTTCGAGGTGTACGGCTTATCTTCAATGCCCGTGACCCGAAAGTTGGCGCTCTTTAACCGCTCGGAAAGGGCTTTGGCGCCAGCCTCATCGAGCAGCAGCAGGGCACTGTCTTTGAGTTTGCCAGTGGTCGAATCGAAATCGCGTGACGAGGGGAGGCGTCGCCCCTCGGCGTCGGAGAGCGTGGCCTGGAACGTTTCGTTTTTCTGGGTGGCGAACAGGCCGAGCAAATCCCACCAGGTGGCCGAGACGAACGCCATGCGTTGCCGCTCGCGCTCGACGATCAACCGCACCGCAACGCTCTGCACACGGCCGGCCGACAGGCGTGGGCGGACCTTTTTCCACAATAGTGGGGAGACCTCGTAGCCGTACAGCCGGTCGACAATACGGCGCGTCTCTTGGGCGCGCACCAGGGCGTCGTCGATCGAGCGTGGATGTTCGAGCGCCTCGTGGATCGCTTCGCTCGTGATTTCGTGAAATACCAGGCGTTGCACCGGTACTTTAGGCTTGAGCAGTTCGCGCAGATGCCAACTGATGGCTTCCCCTTCGCGATCTTCGTCCGTCGCCAGATAAAGATGGCTGGCCTCTTTGACCAAGGCACGTAGATGGCGGATGTGTTCGGTTTTGCCCGGTGGGACGACGTAGAGGGGGGCGAAGTCCTGGTCGACGTTAACACCCAGCCTCGCCCATTTCTCCTTTTTGAACTCGGCGGGGATCTGGCTGGCCCCCTCGGGCAGGTCGCGAACGTGGCCGATGCTGGCCTCGATAATATAGTTTTTCCCTAAAAACTTGCTGATCGTGCGGGCCTTGGCCGGCGACTCGACGATCACCAGGGCTTTGCCGTCAGGGGAGGGAGCAGACTTTTTAGCCATGGCGTGCGACTCGTGGGCGGTTCAAACAAACACAGCGCGGGTGGGAAAATGTACCATGCAGTTGACCATCGACCGTCGAGCGAACAGAACGCTGCGGCTCAAAATCTCTACAATCGCTAAAATTCAACCGATTGGCTTGGATTTAACGGTTCGGCCCCGACTGGGATTGCAAACAGCCCGGGTCTCCTTAAAATCTTGGCCATTCAAGGGATTGGAAGTTTGTTACACTTCTATTTCAGCCTTGTCGCGTGTGAGACATCGCCGGACGCCCCGCAAGGGGGTCAGGCATGCCGACCTACGGTGGTCGGAGCACTCACGTCGACAGGCGGTATAGAGTGTCTCCGGCCCAACTGTCAAGGCATTCTCTCGCCTCGGCCGAGAAGTCGCCGCTAGCCAAGGGTAACCCCTCAATGACCTCGCCATTTCGTATTTTCCGGAAACACGGCAAGTGGATGATGGCCGTGTTCACCGTTTTGCTCATGGGTTCCTGGGGCGTGATCGGGGTCGTCGACGACATGTTCGGACGGCGTGGCCCGCAGCAGGACGAGGTCGTTGCCACGACCATATTTGGTGAGCTGAAAGAATCGGACATCATGCAGTTGCGCGCCCGACGCCAACTCTCAAGGTACTTCATGCTGCGGGCCAAGGCCGCCATGTTTGGCCCCCAGATGGAAAGCCAGGCGCTGAACTTCTTCCAAAACGAAGTCGTGCAGATGTTCGGCAGCGTTGGCGATCGGGCCCTGGTTGAAGATTGGGTCATTGGCCAAAAGGCGGCTCAACTGGGGATCGCCGTGACGGACGACGTGATTACCCAGTTTATCCGCGCAGAAACCAATGACAGCGTGCCCGGTGATCGTTTGCAGCAGATCGTATCTCAGTTGCCCGATTTTGGCGGCATGCGCGCGTCGCGCAGCGCGGTCTACGCAGCACTGCGTCACGAGCTGTCGATTCGCTATGCACGCGATCTGTCGTTCGGGTCGATCGACCTCTCGCCGGCCCAACGCTTCGAGTATTACCAGCGGATGCGGCGGCAGGCGAAAGTCGAGTTGATTCCGCTCGAGGCTGAAAGCGTCGTCACTGACGTTCGCGAACCGAAAGACGCCGAGCTGCGCGAGTTTTACAACCAATACAAGAACGAGGAGCCGCAACCGGGCTCGCCCGACCCGGGCTTCAAGTCGCCGCAAAAGGCCGAGTTCGCCTACATCTCGGCGACTTATGAGAAGTTTGTCGACCCGAGCAAGGTGACCGACGCCGAGATCACCGAGCACTACGAGAAGTTCAAGGATCAACGCTATCTTTTCACGGCCCTGGAAGACGACCCGGAAGGGGACAAGAAGCGAGCCGAAGAAGCGGCTGCCAAGGCCGCCGAGCAGAAGAAGGCCGACGACGCCAAGAAAGCTGCCGAGCCGAAAACCGAGCCCAAGCCGGCGACTCCGTCGCCGATGCCCACGCCAACTAAGACCGAGGCCCCCAAGCCCTCTGAGCCCAAGGTGCCCGTCGCCCCGCGTGACGAGCCGACACCACCGGCCACCCCCGCCCCCAAAGCCGAGCCCAAGCCGGCGACTCCGTCGCCGATGCCTACTCCGACCAAGACCGAGGCCCCCAAGCCCTCTGAGCCCAAGGTGCCCGTCGCCCCGCGTGACGAACCAACGCCACCGGCCACCACCGCCCCTAAAGCCGACCCCAAGCCGGCGACTCCGTCGCCGTCCCCCGCACCGACCAAAACCGACGAGGAAAAAAAGTCTTCCGGCGAGTGTGTTGAAGAACAGCCCAAGGACGACGCCGAGAAAAAGCCCCCCGAGTCGACAACTGCGGCCAAGTCCGTCGAAGCCTCCAAAGCAGCCGACACTGCCAAGACGACCGACACTGCCAAGACGACCGACACTGCCAAGACGACCGAAGCGGCCAAGGTTGTCGATCCCGCGACGACGACTCCTGCGGCGACCGAAAAGCCGTTTGAGCCCAAGAAGGTGCCCGAGGCACCGTTGCCGCTGGTCGAGCGATTCACGCTGGAGCGCGACATCAAGCTAGGGGCCAGCCCCAAGCACGACCCGCTCTGGAAAGTGAAGGACCGGATTCGCCGCGAGGTGGCCGACGAACATGCCACGAAGAAGATCCAAGAGTTGCTACTGGGGCTGGAGTCGCAACTTCGCGACTACGCCGCGCAGCGTGCCTCGTGGGAGCTTGAAAAGCAAGCCGCGAAGCCGTCGACCGACAAGGTCGCTCCCGAGCCGGCCATGCCCGACCTTGCCAAGAAGTGCCAGGAACTTAATGGCACGAGCGGCGTTGAAAATGGCTTGGGATTTGGCCGCACCGGCTTGCTCTCGCCGTATGAGTTGAGCAAGTACCCGGGCTTGGGCGACTCGACCGTGAACCAACGCGATCCGTTCGTCGCGCATGCGTTCCGCCAATTACGTGCCAATTCGGTGGGCAGCTCTCAGGATATTGGCGGCAATCGCTATGTGTTTATCAAGCTGCGTGAGGAAGATGCTCGTGTTCCGGAGTTCGACGAGATTCGCTCGCTGGTGACCCGCACCTGGAAATTGTCTCAGGCCCGCGATTTGTTGCAGAAAAAGGCCCAATTATTGGTCGAAAAGGCGCGGTTGGCCAACAAGCCGCTCAAGGAAGTGTTCGCCGACGACAAGAACCTGAAGGTGCTCGAACCGCCGGCGTTTAGCTGGCTCAATCGCGGCGCGGCGGGCGGTTTCAATCAGCAAGTCGCGCCTCGCTTGAGCGAGGTGGAAGGTGTGGTCGACGGGGGGGATGAGTTCATGCGCGGCGTGTTTGCCTTGCAGAAAGATGGAGAGGTCGGCGTCGCGCTGAATCAGCCCAAGTCGATTGCCTATGTGGTTCGAGTGGGGAATTTCTCCCCCGCCGACGTCGTGCTGCTAGAGACGTTCCGGTTCGACAACCCACAGGACATTCGCATGGCGGCGCTGCCCGACATGCAGCGGCAATACCGTAGTTGGCTCGATAGCCAAACGAAGGCGGCCAAGCTGAAGTGGGAAAAAGAGCCTGGCGCGGAAGAATCGTTCGACCTGTAGTCGTACGTAGGGGACAGCCCCCCTCAACACGCGTTCGTGGCGGAACCGCGGGTCGTTGAGGGGAGTTGGATCGTGAACTCGGCACCGCTCAGTTCGCCGTTGCGAGCGGTGAGTGTCCCGCCGTGTTGGGTCACCATGCGCCAGGCCTTGGGCAAGCCCATGCCAATGCCGCGCCCCGCCGCTCGGCCCGAGTAAAAGGGGTCAAAAAGGTGTTCTCGCGCCTCGGGCGAGATGCCTGGTCCGGTGTCGCGTACACGGATCAGCAGCGCGCCTGAATCCGCTTCCACTGAGGCGGTCAAGTCGACACGCCCCTGCCGATCGCAGGCCTGAATCGCGTTCGTGACCAGTGCGTGGACGGCGACGGCCAGTTGCACCGGGTCGAAATGGAACAGGCCTGTTGCGGGGTTGGCCGCGGCCTGAAACGCGACCCCTTGCGACTCCGCCTGCGGCTGCAACTCGGCCCCGAGAGACTCGATCCACGCGGCGACGTCACACACTTGGGTGCACAGCTCGGGCGGACGCGCGAACAGCATCAGGTCGCCGATCATTTCATGCACGCGCATCGCTTGTGCATGGATGAGCGCCAAGTCGCGCCGCCGGTCCGGATGGGCCTCGTCGCGCAACAATAATTGCACCCGGCCGGAGATAATCGCCAGCGGGTTGTTGATTTCGTGCCCCGCGCCGGCGGCAAACTCAGCGAGCGCCTCGAGCTTGGCTTGCAGCAGCCGAGAGTCGAAGTCGGTTAACGCATCGGCATCCATGCGCATCCCCTCATCCGCTCAGGCAAGCCGCCGCCGCCTTGGGTCCGATCACGCCCGTTGAGAGCCCCACGACTTACCGAGTCGAAGGGGCTTCCATGTCGAGCTGCTGGCAAACGCGTTCCAGCAGTTGGTCGGTCTCGAATGGCTTGCGGAGGAAATCATTCGCGCCAGCCGATCGCAGGTCCTCGATCTTGTCCTGTTCGACCATGCCGCTGATGCAGATGATTTTGACGTCTTCCATCGCCGGATCCATGCGAACCCGCTGGCACACTTCGCGGCCATTGATGTCGGGCAGCATGATATCGAGCACAATGATGTCCGGGTGATATTCCTTGACCATCATGCCCGCATCGAAGCCGTTGTTGGCCGTGCGGACTTCAAATCGTCCGTCGCGTTCCAAAGCGTCCTTCATCAATTCGACCAATTCGGGCTCATCGTCGACGACGAGTACCTTGCGCTTGCCGCTTTCCAACCCATCGGTCGGAATGCCGTTGTCGCGCATGAAATTGACGAGTTGCTCGCGCGGAATGCGGCGAAAGCGACTGCCCGGAACTCGAAATCCCTTGAGTTGTCCGGAATCAAAACAGCGAATGATGGTCTGCTGGCTGACCTTGCAGATCTTGGCAGCTTCGCCGGTCGTAAAAACAGTTTTCATAACTGTGGCCACCCCTCTCCGTGATTGAAATCTGGGGTAAAGTTGGGCTAAAGGTTGTTCAAATCCCGGCAGCTAAAAAACACGATTCGGAGGGAATGTCGACAAGACGTATGCAGAACGTTTAGGCCACTGCATCTCTGTAATCGACAACGCCAACCGCAACTGCCAAGTTTACCGATTTTCCCTGTGCCGTCGAATTATATCGGCCTGCCCGGTCGAGTCAACACCAATTGGGAAACTGTAATCCCTTTAGGCAAAAGGTCTTAGGGTTAAAAATGTGGCGGGCCCGATTTTTGGCAGTAAGAAAAGCTCCGCTACCACCGGATTTCTCGACTCGACAAGCTGCGTTGATTGGAGGCAATTCAGCAGTTTCGATCGCCATCCAGGTAGATCATGACCAGCGCCAAGTCAGCCGGGGTGATGCCGCTGATCCGCCCGGCCTGAGCGAGGCTAAGCGGGCGTACTCGTGCGAGTTTCTCGCGTGCTTCGGTCCGTAGCTGTGTGATGCGTGCGTAATCAAAGCTATCGGGGATGCGTTTTTCGCCGAGACGACGCTGTCGTTCGATATCGAACTCTTGTCGCTGCACATAGCCCGCATACATCGCATCATGCGTCAACTGCTCCGACACGTCGGGGCTAATCATGGCCAGCTCAGGAAACCGCGCCACGACTTGCGACCAATCGCTTTCATGCCGACGCAAGAACTTGCTCACGCTCACCCCGTCAATTCGCAGTGGATCGAGGCACGTGGCGAGTTGTTCGATCGCGGAGCGCTTCTGCTCGAAGCGTTGCCAGCGCGCGGAGTCGATCAAGCCGAGTTCATGCGCGACGGGGGTCAGCCGACGATCTGCATTGTCGTGTCGCAGCAGGAGCCGATACTCGGCGCGCGACGTGAACATCCGGTACGGCTCGTCGACGCTGCGCGTGACGAGATCATCGATCAGCACGCCGATATAGGCTTGCTCGCGTGATAGCACGAGCCCCTCGCGGCCACGACAGGCCAATCCGGCATTGATGCCAGCCATCAGGCCTTGAGCCCCCGCCTCTTCGTAGCCCGTGGTGCCATTGATTTGTCCGGCCAAATACAGGCCCGCAACCCGTTTGGTCTCCAGCGTGGGGTGCAATTGATCGGGGGGCACAAAGTCATACTCGACGGCATAGCCGTAACGCATGATCTGTGCGTGTTCGAGTCCTGGGATGAGGCGAAAGATCGCGTCTTGCACGTCGCGCGGCAGGCTGGTGGACAGACCGTTCACGTACACTTCGTGGGTGTGGAGCCCCTCGGGCTCAAGAAACAACTGATGCCGTTCCTTGTCTGCAAAACGCACGACTTTGTCTTCGATGCTGGGGCAGTAGCGTGGCCCGCGACTGTTGATTTGCCCTGAGTACATGGGCGCACGGTGCAGATTGCCGCGGATGAGATCATGGACCGGCTGGTTGGTGTAGGTGATCCAACAAGGAATTTGCGGCTGCGTGATGCGATCGGTGAGAAACGAGAACGGCCGGGGCTCGTCGTCGCCGGGCTGAATTTCGGTCCGCTCGTAGTCGATCGTGCGGCCATTGAGCCGCGCCGGGGTGCCGGTCTTGAAGCGTTGTAGGCGAAAGCCCAGTTGTTCAAGGGAGTTGGAAATGCCGCGGGATGTCCCTTCGCCCCCTCGACCGCCGGGGGTTTGCGACTCGCCGACGTGCATGATGGCTTGCAGGAATGTGCCCGTGGTGACAATGACGGCCTGGGCCTGATAGCGAGCGCCGCCACGGACCTCGACGCCACGAATTTGCGGCCGTGAGGGGTGAGCGTCGCGGTCGACCAGCAAGCCGTCGACCACTTCCTGCCGCAGGTCGAGGCCGGGTTGCGACTCGACCCGCCGCTTGATATCGAGTTGATACGCTTTTTTGTCGGCCTGGGCGCGAGGCCCGTGCATGGCGGGTCCCTTGCGGCGATTGAGCATGCGGAACTGGATGCCGGTGGCGTCGATCGCTTGTCCCATGATGCCGCCGAGGGCGTCGATTTCGCGGACGATTTGCCCTTTGGCGACGCCTCCGATCGCCGGGTTGCAGCTCATCTGTCCGACGGTGTCGAGATTGGTCGTGAGCAGCGCGACGTGCAAGCCTTGCCGGGCTGCCGCCAGTGCCGCTTCGGTTCCGGCATGGCCAGCGCCGATGACCACAACGTCGTAATTGTAAGTCGAGGTGTGCATGACGCTTATCATACGCCCCTGGGTGCTCGTCGGGAATTGCCCTTGCCCTCAGGGAACGTCGCGCTGCACAATTCGCCCCGCGCGACGCCTTGCGTCGTGACCGCTGAATGCGAATAATTGGTCGATGCTCGACGCTTCCACGCACGCCAGCGCATCGTCACGCCCAAATTGAGCGAAGGTTGTCGATACGGAGATCGCCGCCAAGTCGATAAGTGCCTGTGGATCGAGGCATTCCCGCTGAATTGCGGACATGGCTTTTCCACCGGGCTGGGCTTCTATTACGGATGCTGGGAGAACGCTGCGCATGGAGATTTCAACGGAACCGAATCCGGATCGCTCACGAGTCGTTTGCCCTGGGGTGCGATTCTTCGTCGGACTGACGTTGGCGGTGGTGTTCCTGGGCATGCAGGTATTCGCCGAGGAGCGGCCTCAGCAGCCCAAGTATGGCACCCGCGCCATCCGGCTCTTTCATGCCCGGCAATATGTTCAGAAGCACGATGCGCCCGACTTTTGGGCGATGATTCCGTATTATGTCTCGCAATTCAACGAACGATCGTGCGGCGTGGCCAGCGCAACGATGGTGGTCAACGCCATCCGCGCGACGCATGAATTAACCACGCAAGACGAATTGATCACGCAGGAATCACTGCTCGAAGCCGTTGGCAGCCCGATCTGGAAAAAGTCGGTGGGGCCCATCGGCGGCGGCACGAGCATTGAGGAATTGGGCCGCTACCTGCGCAAAGCAGTCGAGTTCTACGATCTCGGCGACTTCACGATCGAGGCCGTCCGACTCAAGCCCAACGCGACCAACCACAAGGAACATGTCCGCCGGGTGTTGGAACTCAACGAACAGTCGGCCGATGACTTTCTGATCGTGTTTTTCTGGCAGTCGGAATTCACGGACGATCCCGAGGGGCAAACCGGTCACGTCGCGCCGGTGGCGGCTTTTGACGCGGAGAATGATCGCGTGCTGATCTTCGATCCCGATCGACGCTGGTACGAGCCCTATTGGGTGAGCGTCGACACGCTGGTGGCTGGCATGTCCAAGTTGGACAAAGGGACCGGTCGTCCACGAGGTTACGTTTGGGTGCGGCACAACCGAGCCGCCGAGACCGCCCGGGCGGACTAGCCCCCTGGACAGGCCGCTCGCCATCTCCCGCCACGTCGGGTTGTCCGGACAAAAAACGGTCTACCCCAGAAGGATTTGCGGTATCTGGGCAGCTTTTTCTTGGCGAGGTTTTTCGAGCCTGACTATACTCGAAAGAATTGTTGGGCCATCGTTCGGGATCGATCGCCACCCCAGCGATTGCCCTGCCCGGCAGCGGTCTCTCTGCCCCACATGCGGCTCGCAGCCCAGGCTGCGGACTGGGGCGAGCTGGCAAACAGGGTTGGGAGCGCAAGGTTTTCCGCCGATAGAGTTTCGTCCAGCAGGAGGAGCCGAGGATGGGCACGGATGGCACCGGCCTCCCCTGATCCTTCGTGGGTTTGAAACGTATGCCTGACAACAGGGGCTCCGATCGGTCGCTAAGCCAGGAGTCGGCCCGTCAGGACGATCGAGCGGTGCAGGCGGGATGAGCGTTGGTCACACAGAGACTTTTATTTCGCGTTGGAACTATCGCTATGCTTGGATTTCGCTGGCTCGGACGACTCCACGAATGCTTCCGATTTTCACAACGCAAGCTCCGTAAATCGTCCCGTCGTGGCGCTCCGTGGCGACTGCGGCTCGAACCGCTCGAACGTCGCACCTTGCTCGCCGTCGACTTGTCGATCGATCTCGGCAGCATCGCCGAAGCGGCGGGCCTAGCGAACGTGACGGCGCAGCTCGATACGGTCCAGGCCTCCGATGTCACCGTCTCGTTGTCCTTCGGCGGCACGGCTTCCGAAGGGGTCGATTACACGGCCAGCTCGCAGTCCATTGTCATTCTCGCCGGCCAAACCTCGGCCTTCATGCAACTCACCGCCAGCGCAGACTTGTTGGATGAGAATGATGAGTCGATCGAGATTACGATCAGCAACATCGCGGGGGACGTCGCCGGCACATCAACGCAGGCCTCAACGCTTATTCTGGACGACGACCTACCGCCAACGGTCACCGTGCAACTCAGCTTAGGCACCCTTGCCGAGAGCACGGGCAGCGCCATGCTCGTCGCCACGCTCGACAACATCTCGGGCTTGGACGTCACGGTGCCGTTCGCATTCAGCGGCTCCGCCACGCTCCTCGACGATTACATCATCAGCGATACGCAAATCGTCATTCCAGCCGGCAGTACATCGGCCAGCCTCACCATCACTTCAGTCGACGACGCGCTGTTCGAGGGTGACGAGACCGTCCAGGCCAGCGTGCAGAGCGTGACAAACGCGAGTACCAGCGGGACGACCACCTTTAACGCCACGATTGTCGACGACGACGCGACTCCCGACCTATCGCTGACGCTCGCCGCGTCGAACATCGCTGAAACCAGCTCAACCAGCCTGGTCGCCTCGATTCCGAGCGTCTCGGGCCTCCCCGTCACCTTGACGGTTTCCTTGAGTGGCACGGCGACCAACGGACTCGACTATTCGGCGAGTACCGTCTCGCTGACGATCCCGGCGGGACAGACCAGCGCCAGTCTCAACCTGACGTCGATCGATGACACGCTGCATGAAGGAAACGAAACCGTCGCGATTAACATCGCCAGCGTGAGCGGGGCCAGCACCTCAAGCACCGTGCTGCCGACACTCGCCATTCTGGACGACGACACGGCCCCCACGGTGACATTTCAGTTGGACGTGAGCACATTGGCCGAAGCGGGGGGCACCGCGACGCTTATCGCCTCGCTCGACAATGTCTCGGGCCTCGACGTCACCGTCCCGTTCACGTTTAGCGGCGCGGCTACGCTCGGCACCGACTACACGCGCAGTGCCTCGCAAATTGTCGTTCCAGCCGGTAGTACCTCGGCCAGTCTCACTCTCACGGCGATCGACGACACGCTGTTTGAAGACGACGAAACGGTCGTTGCCAGCGTGCAGAGTGTGACGAACGCTTTCACCACCGGCACAACGTCGTTCTCGGCCTCGATTCAGAACGACGATCCTCAGCCAGAACTCTCGCTGACCCTGGGAACCACGAGCGTCGCCGAGGCCGGTGGCTCGACCGAACTCATCGCTTCTATCTCCAACGTGTCGGGCGTCCCGGTCGTGGTGACGATTTCACTGGGCGGTGCCGCCTCCGAGAATGTCGATTACTCCACCAGTTCGCTGCTGCTGACCATTCCCGTCGGGCAGACAAGCGCGAGTCTGACATTCACCGCGATCGACGACACGCTCAACGAAGGTGATGAGCTGGTTTCGATTGGGCTGGCCAGCGTCACGGGAGCCGACACAACCAACACGGTTGTGCCGCAATGGACCATTGCTGATGACGACCCTCTGCCGACCCTCACCGTGCAACTCACGACCTCAACGCTGACGGAAAACGGTGGTAGCTCAACGCTCATCGCGACACTCGACGCCCCCTCGGGACGGGATGTCACGGTTCCGTTTGCGTTCACGGGCACGGCCACGTCCGGGATCGACTACACGCTCAGCGCCACCCAACTGGTCATTCCGGCGGGCAGCACCAGCGCCACGCTCACCCTCACGGCGCTCGACGATGCGCTGTTCGAGGGGGATGAGACCGTGATCGCCGAAGTACAGGCGGTCATCAACGCGAACACCAGTGGCCCAATGTCGTTTACAGCCACGGTTCAGGACGACGACCCGCCACCGCAGCTCACGGTGAGCCTGCAAGATCCGGCCATCTCCGAGGCCGCCGGCTCGACCAACCTGATCGCCTCGATTCCCAGCGCCGCGGTCGTACCGGTCACGCTGACGTTCTCGCTCGCCGGAACCGCAACCGACGGGGTCGACTACTCGGCCAATACGCTGTCGATCACCATTCCCATCGGCCAAACGAGTGCCAACCTCACGCTCACCGCCAATGGCGACTCGATCTTCGAAGGGGACGAGACCGTGACGTTCGGCATTGCCAGCGTAAGCGGCGCGAGCACCACCAGCACGACCTTGCCGACATTGACCATCTCGGACGACGATGCGCCGCCGACCGTCACGCTTTCGGTTGCCCCCTCCAGCCTCAACGAAAGCAATGGCTCGACCCTCTTGACCGCCACGCTCTCGGCCACCACCTCGTTCGATGTGACGGTCAATCTGGGGTTGGGCGGCTCGGCCACCGATGCCGTCGATTACACGCACTCGGGCAGTCAGATCGTCATTCCCGCTGGCAGCTTGACCGGTTCGCTGACGATCTCCAGCACCGACGACGCGCTCGTCGAGGGAACAGAGACGATTGTCGTCGACATTGTCAGCGTCAACAATGCAACGGAGTCGTCCGCGCAACAGGCCACGGCCTCGATCTTCGACGACGAATCGCCGAACGTCTCGATCCAAGCCGTCGACAACGCGATCAGCGAGAACACGGGTTCCACGTCGATTGTCGCCACGCTCTCGGCCAGTTCAAGCAACGACATTGTCGTGAGCCTGTCGATGACCGGCAGCGCCACCTTGAACACCGACTACACATCGAGCAATTCGCAGATCACGATTCCGGCCGGCAGCCTGAGTGGCAGCATCCTGCTGACCGCCACGGCGGATAATATCGCCGAACCGATCGAGAACATTATTGTCAGCATCACCTCGGCGCCGTTTGCCAGTATCGTCAGCAATTCCAGCAGCGCCACGGTCGCCATTTCTGAAATGTCGCCCATCCTGACGGTCGGCCTGACATCGTCACAGACGCTCATTTCGGAAAACGGCGGCTCATTGACACTGACCGCGTTCTCGACCGATGGCCGCACGTCGAGCCAAGACCTGACCGTGGCCTTCGACTTTGCGTCGGGCACAACGCCAGCGGTGCGTGGAACCGATTACAACGTTCCCACGTTGGTCGTCATTCCCGCCGGCCAGACCTCGGCGAGCGTAACGCTCTCGACGATCAATAACAACATCAGCGACGGGTCGCGCATCGCGCGCGTGGGCATCCTCACGGTCGCCGGCCTGGGAGCGGAAAGCGGCATTCAGCAAATTGCCGCGACGATCGCCGACGACGAGAGCTTGCCGCTGGCAAGTCTGACGGTCAATCCGTCGAACGGCCAGATGAACGAATCCGGCGGCCAGGTCTCGGTCGTCGCCTCACTCTCGCACTCGTCGACGCAAAATATCACCGTGACGCTCGACTTCCCCAGCGTCGGTTCAACCCTCGCCACGCTGGGCTCCGACTACTCACGTTCGGCGACTTCGATCACGATTCCCGCGGGCTCGTTGAGCGGCGCGATCTCCCTCTCGGCGATCAATGACGCGCTCAATGAACCCCTGGAAACGATCACGGTCGACATCGCCTCGGTCACCAATGCAACCGAAAACGGCACGCAGCGCGTCACGGCCTCGATCCTCGACGACGATCCGCTCCCGACGGTCGATCTGACGTTCAACTCGACCAGTTCGATCAGCGAAGCGAGTGCCAGCAAGGTCGTGACCGCGTTTTTGAACACCCCCTCGGGACGCGACGTCACGGTCACGTTGAATTATGGCGGCACGGCCTCGCTGGGCGTCGACTACAGTGCCACGTCGGCGCTCACGATCGTGGCCGGCCAGACCAGCGCCTCGTTGACCCTGCAATCCATCAACGACGCGCTCGTCGAAGGGGACGAGACCGTCTCCGTTAGCATCCTCAGCACTGGTTCGTTGGCCACCATCGCCACGACCTCCGGATCGCCCACCGTGCGCACCTTTACGATCGTCGACGATGAATCGACCGCCCCCACGAATATCCAGATCAGTGGCTCCGGTGTGTCGGGCAACTTTACCTCGAACGGCACGCTGACCGTCTCGGCTTCGGGGCCGGCGGGGCAGGTGATTCAGATCCTCGCCAACGGTGTCGTCGTCGGCACCATGACCGACAGCGGCTCGCCCGGCAACTACAGCGGTACTGTGCCCTCGGGCAATTTACGGGTTGGCGACAATGCGATCGCCACGATGGTGCAAGGGAACGGCGCTACGTCTTCGGCCACAACGATCACGTATGCGCCAAGCTACGACGAGGCCTATACGGTCCCCGGCGATATTGGCTCGACGAATTCATTCACGATTTCGCTCCCCGCCACGTTGGCTGGCTACCGTAACGAGGTTGGCTATTTCGTGGCCGACGATGCGACCGGGCGCATCAACGGCCTTGCCCCAGGCGACGCTGGCTATGCTCAAGCCGCACTCAGCAGCGCCACGCGCCACACGCTGTTTGCTCCCGGCTCGACCGCCGGTTCGTCGGTCACCGTGACCCTGACCGGCGGACAGACGCTCGGCTTCTACTTGATCCAAAACTCGTCGGCCGCGAACTTCTTGCAATACAATCCGACCAATCAACTCCCGTCGTTCGCTGGTCCGCCGCGGCCCTTGGCCTTCTTCAGCTTTGATGACGCCAATCCGGACGGGCTCCGCCACGTGCAAACCGTCGCCGATCGAGCGTCGGGCGTCAGTCAATACAGTTGGGAAGACATGACCGGCGGAGGCGACCGTGACTATAACGACATGGTCGTCTTCGTGCGGCTCAGCGGCAGCTCCACGAGCGTCGGCGCGATACGCCCCCCCGCCGCGACAGGGCAAACCGTTGCCACAACCTTTACGCTCCAGCCAGGAACCAGCGGCACGACCGCCAATCTCCTGGGCGAGTTCGGTTTCTATTCCGTCGATGACAACAACGGCACGATCAACGGCCTCAACCCGGGCGACGCCGGATACGCGGCCGCCGCGCTCAATCGTCGCACAACCGTCTTCAATTCTGGCGCGGCCACGGGCTCCTCGACGCAGCTCAGCTTGCCCGGCAACCAACTGGTCGGTTTCTACACGATCACCAGCGGCTCGGCCGCGTCGCTGCTCTCGTCAAATGCGGCCAATGACCCGAGCGCCGTCGCCGTCGCTCTATTCAGCTTCGACTCGGCAAATGCCGGCAGCTTAAATCACTTCCGCTGGTTCGGTCCCGAAAGCGCCTTCCAGGGTGCCACCGGTCAAGGTACCGCCAGCGATCGTCAGCGGTTGCACGTCATGAACCAAGTGTTCGGGTCGGATAGCGACTTTGATAACTTCCAAGTCGATATCCAATACGCCACCAGCTAATACGACTTGAGCCGGCGAGAATTGCAAAGAGCGTGTCCGCACCCGACAATGGCGTGGCTGGTCGAATGACTTGTTCTACTCCGCTTGTGCGTGCTGTAATGAAAACGCTCTGCTTAATCGTGACATTCCTGATCATCACACAGGCGGCTGACCATGTCAGGGCCGCTGAGCCTGCGAGCGATCCCCTCTCGCCGTGGAAATCGAACGTCACGATCAAGCCGCTCGACGAGCAGCCGACGCGGCACTCGATCCACTCGTATTACGTGACCAACCCCGAGAGCCCCGACGGCCGCTGGGTGTTGTTCTTCACCTCGACCACGCCTCAAGCACACGACGGCGACGTGCGGATTCGCGAGCGGAGCACACAGCGCGAGGTTGTGTTGGCCAAGGGGGTTTCGACCGAAGACGCACACCGTGCCGCTTGTCAGCAGTGGAGTTGCGGCGGACGGCAGGTCGTGTTCCACGATGTCCGCGACGGTCAATGGCTTGTCGCAGCGGTCGATGTCGCCACGCAACAAGAACGCGTGCTCATCCGAGACCGCCAAGCAGGGTTCGGCGACCCGCTCGATACGCGCGTCCCCGTCTACGGCTGCCATTGGGCACCCGCCAATCGTGACCTGCAAATGATCGACGTCATGAGTGGCCAAGTGGAAACAGCCGTCACTGCTCAGTCCGTGATGGAACTTCCTGCCTCGGCACCGTGGATCAAAGACGTGTTCAAAGGGGAGCCAATTTCGATCTTCTTTCCGGTCGTGAGTCCCGATCATCAGCGGGTCTTTTTCAAGCTGGCATTACCGCTCGGAGGAGATTATCGCAGTAAAGGGGCCAGTACCCGGCAAGGTCTGATTGTCTTCGATTTTGTCGAAAAACAATTTCAAATGACGCGCGGCAAATGGGGACACCCGGCTTGGCACGGCGATTCACGACAAATCATCGAGATGGGCAATCTGGTGTTCGACAGCCGCAACGGCAGCTATCGGCGGATGCCCGGGTTGCCCAATTTTCGTGGGTGTCATCCTTCGTTCAGTCCAGACGGCACGCTGTTTGTATGTGACGCCGTCTTGGACGACACGCAGACCGACACGCCCGGTGAATGGGGTATTGTCGTCGGCGACGTGCGGGGCACGAACTTCACGATCATCCACAAGTTCGACAACAACCGTGGGGCGCGCTCGTGGCGCGGCAGTCATCCACACCCCATCTTTAGCCGCGACGGCAAACGCATTTATTACAACGTCAATCGCGGACCCTGGACTCAACTGCACGTCGCCGAGCGCTCCTGATCGTTCGCACGTGACGCTCAGCGAGACAAATTCCGCTCGAGCAAGCGAAGCGCGACGAGCAGATTGGCTTGCGTCCAGAGCAGTGGCGTCTGATCGACCGGCACGTAGCGTCCGGCTTCCAAGTAATACGACTCGGGACAGCGTAGCGCTCCAAAACGAGAGTCGTCCGCCGTGAGTTGCGCCAACGATCGATTCAGGTAGTATGTCTGCCATTCCAAAGAGCGCTCATTGCCGGTTCGTAGATACCGTTCTCCATACACGGCCGACACGATCGGATCAAAAATGCACCACTGGGCTTCTTCTCCCGCGCGCAGCAGGGCATCGCGCGCCGCGAGGTCCTCGCTGTAGTCGGCCGAGCGCTGTTGGGGTGAGAGGCGTTGCTTATAGTCAGCACACCAATACGAGTCGCCGCGGTAGCGTCGAATGCCGATCTCGCCTTGCAAGTCGCGTAAGACCACGTGCAGAATCGCCTCGGCCTGCGACTCATCGACGACCTCGAGCGGGTAAATCAAGAACAGCAACGCCGCGTCCGCCTCGCGTCGTGTTCGCGGATCATGGCCGCGCGACTCGAAGGGCAAATGATGCTCAAGCGCCGATCGGCCGGCCTGAATCAGTTCATCGAGCGTCGCCCGCGTCACGGTCTGACCATGAAATTGCCACGGCAACGATGTTTCGTGTTGCTCTGCAAAAAGCCGCAACTCGTTGAGCCCCGCGGTGGCGACGCCGATGCTCGACGCACTTTGTTTGCGAGTCTCTTCCCAGTGTCCGCTATCTTCGTCCTGATGAAAATCGATATGCCGCAAGAACAAGACGAGCGCGGCCAGCGCTTCGGCGGTTTCCGAGGTGAGCGACAAATGCCCAAGCCGCAGCAGTCGACTGACAATCCACAGCAGGTACCCGAGCGCGTCGTTCTGCGCATGGGCCCAACGCTCGTTGATCTCGACCAATTTATTCCCGTCAAAGCGAATGTGAGGCCGGTTCATGGGTTCGCGATGATCGAGATCGCCGGCGATGAGCGCCTCGACCCGGCCGAGTTGCGTGCCGAGAAAGGCGAGTAGCCCGCGCACCGTATGCACGGCGCGGTCCACGTGTCCGTCGACCAGCAAGGCGTGCGCGACATGCACATTGTCGCGGACCCAGACGCTCGAATAGCCCGACGGATCATCGTCCGCCACGTGCGCCGCAGGATACAGACCGCTGGGCAATGCCGGGAAATGAAACGTACCGGCGTTGCGCAACACGTTCGTCAAGGCGCGCACTTCCGTCAGCGAATAACGATGACGCAAATAATCCAGCAAGCGGACATTATGGATCAGCAGCATGGCAACCGCAGGTGACACACGACTCAAGGAGTGAACGACTCGCAACGCAATACGTTATTCGGACGGATCGACGACCAGTTCGCCGCGCTGCTGGGTCAGCTCGCGAAACCACGCCGACAGTCGCGATGTGATGGGACCGATCGTGCCAGAGCCAATCGTTCGCCCATCCACTTGAATGACCGGTGCCAGCTCACCCATCGTGCCAGTGCAAAACATTTCGTCGGCATTGTAGACGTCGGTCAGTGAGAGATCGGCCTCCAGGGCGGGCAGTTCGTGTTGGCGGCACAAGTCGAGCACCACCGCGCGAGTAATCCCTTCAGGGCAGGCGATCAACCGGCTCGTCTGGATCGTGCCCCGTGACACGAGAAACACGTGCGTGGCATTCGTTTCCGCGACAAATCCGCGAAGATCGAGCATCAGGGCGTCGTCGGCCAGCGCGACATTGGCTTCGATCTTGGCCAAGATCGACGGCAGCAAATTGTTATGATGAATTTTCGGATCGAGACAATCCGGAGTCGGTCGACGCACCGAGCTCGTGATGAGCCTGAGCCCCGACTTGTCGTAGACCGGCGGCTTGTGTTCCGCCAGCACGATGAGCGTTGGCCCCGCCTGATTCAATCGCGGGTCCATGCCCGACGTGATCTTGACGCCGCGGGTCAACGTGAGCCGAATATGTACGCCATCGAACATCCGATTGGCCACGAGCGTGCGCCGTATCTCGGCAATGATCGTTTCGTGGGATGGGATGGTCGAAAAGGCCAACGCTCGCGCCGAGCGCACGAGCCGATCGAGATGTTCACGGAGTTGAAAGATGCGCCCTTGGTAGAGACGCAAGCCTTCCCAGACGGCGTCGCCCCCTTGCACAGCTGAGTCGAACGGGCTGACGCCCGCCTCGTCGCGATGCACAAGCCGACCGTTGATGTTGACGACGAGATCGCGATTCCGCAGATCAAATTGTTGCAGCATGATGGGTTATAGCAGACGCAAGGCATACAGTTGTTCGTAACACGCCAGGCACTCTTCAAACACGCCTTGTAATTCATCGGGGACGTTGCGTGACCGCGCCTGGTAAGGCGCAAAACCGGTCGACTGAATGACCTCGCCATACCAGTGCTTGGCCCAAAGGCCATCGCTCTCACGGGTCCCCGCTGGCCAAGCAAGCATCCGCTCATCCCAGGCGATGCCGAGCGCTTCGCACAGTCGACTTAAGAGTCGGCGCGGATTCCTGAGCACGTCGGCGGCGTCGATCACCAGCGGGTCAAAGCTGGACGCACGACGGGCCGCGGCAAAGATCTCGACCTGCTGTGGAAACCCGAGGTCCGCCGCCGTCGGCAGGTAATTCTTTTTGAGATACGATTGGATGACCTCGGCCGGATGCCGGATCAAAAAACAATTGCGAACCTGTGCCAACCAGCCACGGTCAACCTCTTCCAGCAGGTGATGCGTCATGTGCTTCTGAAAATACACGGTCTTGCCGTCGCAGGGACGACGAACGAGTTGTTCGACCACATCGCGCCAGTCGGTCAGGCCGGCCGCGATGATCTCCGCGGCCAATGGATGCGGGGCCAGGGTTGAACGCAGATAATACGCATAGAACGGTTCGTCCGTAACGAACGTGTCCGGTCGATTCTCCCAGGCGCGCATCATGGCGGTCGAGATATTTCGCGGTCCAGACCACATGGCAATACGGAGCAAACGATCCATGGCAACGCTGATTCAAGGCGAAAATGGCAGTTCGGGAGTATGGTACGGCGGACCGGGGCGAGTGTCCATCGCAGAGGTCCGTGAGGTCAAATGAAGCCTCAAGGCGTGTTAGGGGTGGCGACCTATGCGAGCATGGGAAGATCTGGCTCGGCACATATTCTTGCGAGTGCGCCGCTTGGCTCCGCGCGGGCGTTCATGAGATCGAGCCGCCTGCAAGGGCCGTTTTCGCTCAGCGCTGTGCTCGCCCGCACGCTGACCAGAAAGGAACCCAGAATCATTCGTCGCGAAGAGCCCTGATTTTCGGCCATTTTTCTTCGCTCAGGAAAATTGGCATTTCAGTTGCATTAGCAACGAGGTGCCGTGGACGGGTTTTCCGCGAATCCATTGGCAGAGTCGAAAGAAAGTTTTATGAGCGCGAAATTGCGAATCGCCGTTGCGGATGACGAACGCGACATGCGCGATTTTCTGGAGCGGGTTCTGTCCCACATGGGGCACGAGGTCGTCAGCGTCGCGGAAAACGGTCGGCAGTTGGTCGAACACTGCCGTCAGCTTCAGCCCGAGTTGGTGATTACAGATATCAAAATGCCGGAGGTGGACGGTATTCAGGCCTCGATCGAAATCTGTCGCGAGCATCCTGTTCCGGTAGTTCTCATTTCGGCGTTTCACGACGCGGACCTGATCGAACGAGCCGAGATGGATCATGTGATGGCCTACCTGGTAAAGCCGGTTGGCCGCGCGGATTTGGAGCCGGCGATCGCAGTGGCCATGCGTCGTTTTTCGCAACTCGAATCATTACGTGTCGAGGCGGCCGATCTGCGGCAAGCATTGGCGGATCGCAAGGTGATCGAACAAGCCAAGGGCGTATTGATGAAAGTCAGCGAAATTGATGAGAAAGAGGCCTTTGTGCGGATTCAGCAACTGGCATCGACCCAGAATAAAAAGCTGATTGAAGCCGCACAAATGATCCTGGCAGTCCGGAGCGCATTGCTGGGCTGAGCATGTCGCGGATGGCTCAGTTTGCGGCGCGAGGCAGCGTGACGATCAGCTCCGCTCCACCCGAGGCCGACGTGCCGGTTTCAATCGTGCCGCCGTGCGCGTGAACGATCCGCTGGGCGATGGCCATGCCGAGTCCGGTCCCCTTGGCCTTGGTCGTGAAGAATGGCTCGAAAATGCGCCGCCGCTGATCCGCGGAAAGCCCTGGCCCACGGTCACCAATGGCAATGCGCAAGCCTGGGCCTCCTTCATGCGTCACGGCGCTGCAGCGCACCGTGATCGTGCCGTCTGGCGGCGAGACCTGAATCGCGTTTTCAAAGATATTGCGCCAGACCTGCCCCAGCGCGAACGAGTCAATTTCGCAGTGCAGATCGACTGCCACGATGTCCTCGACCAAGTGCAGTCGCTTCTCCTCGCGAGACATGGCGAGATCGTCCCAGATTTTTCGCCAATGACGGGCAACGTCGATACGGTTGCGTTCGAGTGGAAGCGGCGCGGCATACTGACGCACGTCTTCGTAGAGTTGTTGCAGGTCTTTTTGCGCGCGTTGAATGCGGCTGAGCAGGTCGAGCGCCGTGGGGCGGTCTTGCACTTCAAGTTCGAGCATTTCCAGGCAGGCGGTGCTGCGCTGCAAGGCATTGCGGCTTTCGTGCACCAGGCCGGTCATGGTCTCGCCGATCGCCGCCAGGCGTTGGGCCTGCAAGGCGCGTTCCTCGGATTGCTTGCGTTCGGTAATGTCAATCCCCACGGCGAGCACGGCCGCGTGTCCCTCGTAGTCCTCCAATCGATTCGCGTTCCACACGACGGTGCGAGTCGATCCGTCTCGACAACGAACGCGACACTCGTAATGCCGCATCGGTTTACCATCGTGCAACAACCGCACATGCTCGGCGATGTGCGCATGCTCCTCGGCAAACATCAAGAGATGGCAGAAATCCTGCCCTAGCGCCTCGCGGGCGGAGTACCCTGTCAATTCGGCTCCGAACGGGCTGAGATAGACGATTCGATGATCGAATCGCAGGATGGCGATGAGGCAGGGGGATGTTTCGAGGATCGCATGAAAAGCGCGTTCGTTCCGCTGCTTCTCGCGTGTCAGCTCGCGGCGCTGCACGACTCGCGCGATGGTGGCCCGTAGCATGTCGACCTGAATCGGCTTGAGCAGATAGTCGGTCGCGCCGTGGCGCAGGGCCAGGATGGCTCCATCGAGGTCGGCATAGCCGGTTGCCACGACCACATCGGCGTGCGGAGCAGACTTGCGAATAAAGGGGAGCAATTCTTCGGCGGTGCCGTCGGGCAGTTTGCGGTCGAGGATCACGGCTGATACGCGCGACCAGTCGCGCGGTTGCAGCAACTCGGCTGCCGTGGCGATCGTTTCGACCACGCAGTGATCCAACTCCAGGATATCGACCAAATTGGAGCGTGTGTCGGCATCATCTTCGACGACCAGCACATGCAAGGGAACGGTGGACATAAGACCCGTCAATCAGGTGCACAAAGGAATGGCTGGAGCTACTGAAGGGATTGCGTCGGCGCATCGCCGCGGGCGAGAGAGCGAGGCACGGATTGCTTCCGCGGTTGGCCAATGGACTGCTCGACAAGCTGAATCAATTGCGGAAAGTGAACCGGCTTGGAGATAATGTTGGCCACTCCGGCGTCATGCGCATCTTGTATGATCTGGCTGCCTGCAAAGGCCGTGACAATCATGGCGACCGTACCGGCGCTAATCGTCCGAATGCGTTTGCAAAGCTCCACCCCATCCATGCGTGGCATCTTCAAATCCAGCAGCGCAAGGTCGTAGGTCTGAGCCTTGACCCTTTCCAACGCGCTGGGGCCATCATGCGCGACATCCACGCGATAGCCCAGATCGGTTAAGAGATCGAATAAATTCGCGCAGGCGTCAACTTCGTCGTCGACAATTAATATCGATGCGTTCGACGTGTGGGTCATGATGCGTGCTTCGAGGAGGTCGACAACGTAACCGTGAATTGCGAACCGCGCCCAACTTCACTGGAGACACGGAGCAGGCCGCCGTGTTTTTCGATAATCGCTCGTGAGATCGCCAAGCCCAAGCCGATGCCGCGAGCCTTGGTCGAGTAGAGCGGTTCCATGATACGCTCCAGATCATCGGCCTTGATACCAATGCCGGTGTCGGCAATCGTGAGTTCAACGCTCTCGGGTACAACGCGACGACCGCTGATGGTTAGCTGCCCGCCCTGGGGCATCGCGTCGCGGGCATTGCGAATCAGATTCCCGAACACGATCTTGATTTGGGAAGCGTCTCCGGACAACTCGATGGCATCGGGTGCAATGTCGAGTACGACCGCAATGTTCTCGGGCAGCGCCGTGGTTTCCAAAACCTCTTGCAAACAACTCGCGACATCAATCGTGTTCATGTTCGGCACAGGGAGGCGAGCAAAGTCGGACAGTGCTGTGATGACACCATCGGCCAGCCCAACTTGCCGCTCGATCCGCTGCAAATGATCGTTAAGCTTTTCGGGAGACAACTGGCGGGCGTGAAGCAAATAGTAGACCGATGTCTGGATCACGTTGAGAGGATTGCGCAGCTCATGCGCGATGCCCCCGGCAACCTGTCCGATGGCGGCCAAGCGGTCGCTTTGTTGCTGCCGCCGAACGTATTCGGACTGGTAGGCGTCTCCGATCATGGCCAGGTCCAGATCAATGAGTCGGGCCAGCGCCGCTTGGGATTGAGCCAACTCGTCCGGAGAGCGGGTCCAGACCGTCGACAGCGTCTGGAGCAGGCCATTGCGCAATCGCGAGAGCGCGGCGTGGGTGTAGACTTGCTTGAGGCCAATGTCCACGTGTCGTTGGCCGGCTCTTGAGCGCCGCTGCACATAGTTTTCGTCGTACACGCCGGCAAAGAGCTCTTCTAGCCAAGCATGGAGCGACTTTTTCAGCCGCGCGATCTGTTCTGCGCCGCCCGTGATAACGCCGCGGGCCTGGGGATGCTGATCAATCTCACGATAGAAATCGTCTATCAACGCCGGGAACGACGCGCGCAGGAGTGGCCCCATCAGCCGCACCCGTTCGGTGTCGGCCGTAGTCCAACCCACGTAGTCCTGGAGGTCCTGGTAGCGGGCAAAAATTTCATCACTTCGCATGACGGGCCATCGACAATCAAGTTCGGAACGCTCTCAACCGTGGCCTCGATTGACACGGTTGAATAACATCGACGATTCTCCGTCAGTATTCTACCGCACCTCCCCGAAAGTGGCATGTGCTTTCCTCGCGCGCGGCTTTTGACTCCGCTCAGCACAAACAACTCGGCTGTTGTGACCCAAAATCGTAATCTGCGTAGGGCACAGTCGATTGTGGTTGACATGATATGAAGGGGCCCTCTAAGATCGAGAACGTTCAATGTGCTCGTGATGGGCACGCAGCAGACGCCAAGATTTTGGCATCGTTCGAGGCTTGAGCGCCTCTTTCTTGCGACCCCCGCTGGGTCGATGGTGAACCGTGATGGTTCAGGCTGTATTCGTTTTTTGTTCACAGTTGCTGTCTTCGTACTTTTTTTGCCCCAGCCAAGAGGAGAAACGCATGTCACCCATGCTGGGCGAATGGAGTTATGGGAGTTCGCAGGTACTAAACAGCTTACCTGGCTTGACCACTCAAGTTCAGCGAGCGTTTACGGAGAGCGCTTATCGGGCCTTGCGCGGTGTGCGGTGCGAACTGGTTCAACCGGGCGTATTGAAGCTGTTGGGCACCGTGCCCACGTACTTTCACCGCCAGATGGCGCAATCGATCGCGCAAAAGCTGGCAGGGGTCGAAGTCGTCGTCGATCGAATCGAGGTCCAAGCCTATGCCAAGCCGCGTTAAGATTCGCAGCTTGGTATTCTTTCACATCACAAATCTAACTGTAGGAGAGCCTGTATCATGCTCGTCCTGAGCCGAAAAATGGGTGAACGCGTCATCATTGGATCCAATATCATCGTCACGGTGCTTGAAGTGCGTGGAGAACGGGTGAAGCTTGGGTTCAAAGCGCCGCTCGACACACCGATCCATCGAGAGGAGATTGCGCGCGATATTCATGCCGAAGAAATGCAAGTCCGCACGGTTTCCTCGAGTGGCTCGCCATTTTACGCCAAATGTGCGTAGCCCCGTGACGCTTTAGTGGAGCGTCCGAAAAACCTGCTCCAGCTGTGCCGCGAGGGCAGCGGTCGTATCGACGCAGCAGTGGGGCGAGCCGCTGGGGCTCAATTCCCACTCCGCGGCTTGGCGGTCATACAAATCGGGGCGAGCCTCGGAGGCGTCATGCCCTTGCTGACGCTCGGCGATGCGCTGCAATGCAACTTCGCGAGGACATCTACACTCGACGAGCAACGCATCCGCCCCCACCTGCTGCGCCAGTTGCAGCAGGGCTTCGCGCGGCCGAGCTTGGCTGTACGCGCCGTCGACGACGACCGGGATGCCGAGTTGCAGGCATTCGTTCGCCCGCTCGAGCACGGCTTGATACACAATGTCCCGCGCTTCCGGTCGATAGCGGCCTGCGCCGAAGGTATCTGCCGCACCCTGGACGTTTGGCAATACCTCATGACGAATGACATCTGTGCGCAATAGCTTTGCCCCCAGTTCATGGGCCAACGCGTTCGAGAGCGTCGATTTGCCCGTGCCCATCAAGCCGATCGTTATGACGAGCGCGGGACGCGAGGTGCTGGCTTGCAAATAGCGATCCGCGAGTTCCATGTATCGTTGCGCAAGTTCTCGCTGCGCCACGCATGCGTCGCCGCTCAGTTGCCTCGACCGCATCACCGCCACTTTGCCGCGAACGCAGGCCCGATATGCTTGATAAAACGCAGACAGCATGATGGGAGCACGGTCATTGGATTGCAGGCGATACGCGTCCAGGATTGCTGTTCCCACGGCCGGAGCCTCAAGTGCGTCGCACTCCATCGCCAGAAAGCACAGTTCATCCAGCACGTCGATACGTCGCAAGTCGGCGCTGAATTCAATGCAATCGAAGACCACCGGCGGATCGACGAGACAAATATGCTCGGGACGCAGGTCTCCGTGACCATCGATCATGCGGCCGTCGAGTACGCGAGAGGCAAATTGTTCAACGGACCCTCGCAGCAATCGCTGCTGGGCCGCATGCACGCGCTGGACCTGAATCAGGTCCAGGCACTCGGCGGCGGTGAGTAGATAGTCGCAATTGCCTTGGACATGCGCTTTCAAGGCGGTCAGGTACTCGTCCGCTCGCAGAACGAGCGGTTCGGCCTGTGAATAGTATCGCGCCAAATGGCCGGCCAATTGCCGAATGTCGGCGTCCGCCAATTGTCCTGCGCGAATCAATGTGTCCAGCATCCGCTCAGCGGGCAGGCGATGCATTTGCAACACCCAGTCCAGCACGCGTCCCGGGCCGTTGAAGCGCAGTTGCCGCTGGGCGTCGAGCGTGATGGGCAAGACGCTCAGATAGACATCGCGGGCCAAGCGCCGATTTAATCGCAATTCTTCACGGCAGGCGTGTTCTCGTTTTTCAATCGTGCTGAAGTCCAGGAAATCATAGCGCACCGGCTTCTTGAGCTTGTAGACAAAACGCTCGGTCAGAAAGACCTGCGAGATGTGTGTCTCAATGTATTCGACCGGGCCATGATTACCGGGATAGGACCGCGGATTCCTCAGCCACTCCACGATCGCCGCATGATCTTCGGCAGCTTGCTGAGTTTCGCCGATGGTCGTCATGGTGAGGACCTGACATGCCGAACGCAGGTGCGGGGCAACCTCAGAAGTCGGCCCGCGCCATGCGAACGTCGCGCACGTATTTATGGCAATTGACACACTTGAAGGTCATTTCCATGTAGGCCAACGCGGCACCATCGATGTTCTTCTTGCGTGCCGCCTCGCCGAGTGCGTTCGCCGCGCGGCGAAACTCGCCGCTGTGCTGCAAATACTCTGGCGTCTGCAGTACTTGCCACGTCGCGGCCTGGCTCAATAAACTCAAATCCTGGGCCTGCTTTTCGATCAACGGAAAGTTTTCCAGGACGATGCCTTCCAGAACCTTTTGCGAATGATCCAGCTTCAATCGCATGAAATCCGACACTTGATTTGGCGGCGCGGTGTCACCCGGCAGCGCAAAGATCAAGCCCGCAATTAAAACGAGCGCGAGGCAAATCGTGCGGCGCATGGTCATTTCCTTGTCGTGATAGTTGGCAGAACAGAGTCCGTACGTGGGTCGATCGTTAGAGATCGCCCCCTTGATCTTCGTTAAAAGCGATTTGCAATAAGCGGTTCTCGGCCGATTCGTGCGCCTTGAGCCGCTTGGCAAATTGTTCGTAATCGGCCTTGAGTCGCACCCATGTCACCTGCGGCGGATCGCAGCACGCTGCGTCGCTGAGCATGTGCGAAGCGAGCGTCAAAAACTCGGCATGTTGTCGTTGCAGGATGGTCGCCTGCGGCGCAAGCGACGGAGCGCGCGTGAGCGCCTCCTCTAGATAGCCGCCTAGCTCCTCTTGGGCAAAGTGCTTTTGCAACTGATCTCGCAGGGCGGTAATTTGTTCGCGCACGGCTGCAATCGCCGCCGCGTCGACTGCCGTGTCCGAGCATCGCCCGAGCGCGGCGTGGATTCGATCCACGACGGCGTGCAGGTGCTCGTGCTCGCTTACCGCCTGCAAGTAGATCGGGTTCGATGTGTGGAGGTGTACGCCGTTGTTCATTACGTGCTCCCCATGGGTTTCTGACTGGCAACTCGTGGTCGGCCCTTCATCACCAGCACCGGACACGACGCGCGGCGCATGATCGACTCCGTGACACTGCCGAGCAGCAATCGCGCCAAACCGGTGCGACCATGACTACCGAGAACGATCAGGTCGGCATGCTCCTTCTGAGCCAGTTCGACGATGCTATCTGCCGGCTCGCCCATGAGCAGGCGGTGCTCATAGGCCACTGCGGGGTCTGTCGGCTTGACTTTAGCCAGCATCTGCTTGAGCGTGTCGATGTCGGGCTCGGGCAGGCCGTAGTAATAATCGCCCGCCCCGTAAGCGATCGCCGGCTCCTGCACATGCGCGATGAGCAGGCGTGAGCCCTCTTCTCGGGCCAACTGGGTTGCATAGTGCAACGCGTCGTCTCCCAGTGTCGAAAAATCCGTGGGGAAAATAATCGTCTTGCTCATGATGGCGTCCCTGTTCTGAAAATGGACGATCGCGGGTCCTGAAATACTATAGTGCTAATCTAATGCCAGATGCCGATATTGCCTAAAAAACTGGAGCAAAGTACAGGCCCCAACGGGCGAAAAGCCTCAATCTCGACCTTGTAACGATCCTCAGGAAGGAATCTTCCCATCGCGCTTCTCCGCACATCTGTGTGCGATATTGCACACCGGCGATGGGATCGAAGCCCCTGCGAAGCGGAAATGAGACCGGGTTTTTTCTAATTGCCGTGTCGTCAGCGCTTCGGAACAAAGATTGCTCCCTGGGGAAAGGCATGGGTTCGCGCGTCCGACGTTGCCTGGCTGAGGCCCCGATGACCGATCGTCATTTTCCATCGCAGGTTGTTTTGCTCCTGGTTGCGGACGACGACGTGCGTCGCGGCAGCTTGACACAGCAGTTCGGAGAGTTGGGCTATCACGTCGTCGATGCCGCGAACGAGTCGTCAGCGCTGCAGCGGCTCGATCAGTGGCACTTCGATGTCGCATTGCTTGCCCTGGGGCCGGTCACGACCGTTGGCAACGCGCTGCTTGAGCAGATCAAGCGATGTCAGCCCGAGTGCGAAGTCGTTTTGCACGCCAGCGATACGCGCATCGAAGCCGCGGTCCAAGCCATGAAGCTTGGGGCATTCGACTACTTGGCCAGTGCCTGCTCTCGTGAGGCGTTGGAGCGCGCCGTCGAACAAGCGGCGCAGCGGCGTCAATTGATCCAAGAAAACACGCGGCTCAAGCAGGTCCTGCAACGAACCCAAGTCCTGACGGACATGGTGGGCGAATCGCCGCCGATGCAGGAGTTGTTACGGCTAATCGACCGAGCCGGGCCCACCGGCAAACCGGTGTTGATCCTCGGAGAAAGCGGTTCCGGCAAGGAACTTGTCGCCCGGGCCCTGCATAGTCGCAGCCCTCGCGCTGATCGGCCGCTGGTCATCATCAACTGCGCGGCATTGGCCGAGTCACTCTTGGATAGCGAATTGTTCGGGCACGAAAAGGGCGCGTTTACCGACGCTTTGACCGCCAAGTCGGGGCTCTTGGAGCTGGCGGACGGCGGGACGCTGTTGATTGACGAAATCGGCGAGATGTCGCCCCTCCTCCAGGCAAAATTGCTCCGCGTGCTCGAAGACGGTTCGCTCCGACGCGTGGGATCGACTCAAGAACGGCGGGTCGACGTGCGCTTGCTCGCGGCTACGCACCGTGATTTGAACACCGAGGTCCACTGTGGCCGATTCCGTGAAGACCTGTACTATCGAATCAATCTACTCACACTCCACGTTCCACCGCTGCGCGATCGCGCTGGGGATGTGCAGCTGCTCATCCGACGATATTTAGGGCCCCGCTGGCAAATCGAGCCGGCCGCCTTGATGGCGATGCAACGATATTCCTGGCCAGGCAATGTGCGACAACTCATCAACGTGCTTGAACGGGCTAAAATTCTGGCCAACGACGGGCAGATCGAAGTGACTCATCTACCACGCGAACTACTCTCGCCCCCCGCAAACGATGAGCACCACAAGAGTGTCTCGACGGTGATGTCCGGGAACGATGTCTCGCTGGCCGCCGTCGAGCGGGCACACGTGCTCGAAGTCTTGCAGCGCGAACGCGGCAATAAATCGCGGGCAGCCCGAGTGCTCGGGGTCAATCGCCGTAGCTTGTATCGCCTGCTCGAACGCTTTGACATCGAGCCCCCGGCAGCTTCGAACCCCACGCCGGGGCCAACGGCTTGATAGCGTGCGGTGACCTGTGCGTGCGTTGTGGCGACATGGCACACCGGTGTGCTGGTCCGTCACGCAGGTCGCCCCGAGCGTTCGATCACGTTTTGCCTTGAGAATTGCCCTAACCTTAAATCCAAGTTGAGCCTGGAGTGTTGCGGCCGTTTTTAGTTCGACTCTGGCACGCCAGATGCCCTGGATGTGTCTCAGCGTGAGCCAACGGTGTGCTTACGGCGTCTTAAATGAAGGTCATGTCGAGATGTCCACTGCGGATCAAACGAACCATTCCTCGCTGCACAACATGTCATTAGGGCCAACATTTCGCCGATTTTCTCGCACTGAGCGGCTCTCGATGTTGCGCGAAGATCGGTCGGCCGGATTCTCGGTCTCGTGCATCCTGCTGGCCATTGTGACCGGGGGCATGCTGATGATGCTCTACACGGTCCTCGCCACAATGTAATCTCAGGCCTGTGCTTTGTCGCTGCCCCGGGTACACTGCTGGCATTCGTTGGTCGGACGATTTGCCGCCTGTTGACTCCGGAGCCGAGTTTCGATGCGACTATCCGCCGTGATCCTGGGCTTGTCGCTCGCGGGGCTCGTCGTGCATGGGTTGCTGCGTTGGTGGATCGTCGATCCGACGTGGCTCTCTCGATACGCCGATTGGCCACTCTACGTGGTGCTCTGGGGAGGCGGCGCGCCGCTGGTGGTCGATTTGCTCGCCAAACTGGCCCAGCGCCAGTTCGGCAGCGATCTGCTCGCCGGGCTGTCGATTGTCACGTCGGTGATGCTGCACGAGTACCTGGCGGGCGCGGTGGTTGTGCTCATGCTGTCCGGAGGTGCGACGCTCGAAGCCTTTGCCGTCCGACGCGCGCGGAACGTGCTCGAGGCGCTGGCCAAGCGAATGCCCACCTTGGCGCATCGCAAGCTCGACGGTCGATTGGAAGATGTGTCCATCGACGCGATCGTAATGGGCGATCAGGTCGTCGTCTTTCCGCATGAATCATGCCCCGTCGACGGCACGGTGACCGACGGTCAGGGCTCGATGGACGAGTCTTTCTTGACCGGCGAACCGTATCGCGTTTCCAAAGCACCCGGCGCGAGCGTCATTTCCGGAGCGATCAATGGCGAAACCGCGCTCACCCTTCGGGCCGAGAAGCCCGCGCGCGACTCACGCTACGCGCAAATCATGCAGGTCATGCGCGAGTCGGAGCAGCATCGACCACGCATGCGTCGGCTGGGCGATCAACTGGGCGCAATCTACACGCCCATCGCCATCGGCTTGGCTGCCTTGGCGTGGTGGTCGAGCGGTGAATCACTCCGCTTTCTGGCGGTGCTTGTGGTCGCGACCCCTTGTCCGCTGCTGATCGCCATCCCCGTGGCGATCATTGGTTCGATTTCACTCGCGGCCCGCCGCGGAATCATCATCCGCGATCCGGTCGTCTTGGAGAAGCTCAACACCTGCCGCGTGGCAATCTTCGACAAGACGGGGACCCTGACCTACGGGCAGCCGGAGTTGACCGAGGTGCTGCCAGCCCCGGGGTTCACCGCCGAGCAGATCCTGCGCGACACGGCCTCACTGGAGCGTTACTCCAAACACCCGCTGGCAACTGCCGTGTTGCAAGCGGCAAAGCAACGGCAATGGGTGCTCTGCGATGCGACGGAGGTTCGCGAGCCGCCAGGGCAAGGGCTGCAAGGCCTGGTCAACGCGCGGCATGTCACGGTGACCCATCGCAAGCAGGTACTGCTCACGCATCCCGATGTCGCCGAGCGTTTGCCTCCCATCGCGCCGGGCATGGAGTGCCTGATCCTCGTCGATCAGCGCTATGCCGGGGTGTTGCGCTTTCGCGATCAACCACGCCAGGACAGTCACGGCTTTGTCGCTCACCTGCGGCCCAAGCATCGACTGCAACGCATCATGCTCCTCTCGGGCGATCGAGCAAGCGAAGTGCAATACCTGGCTGAGCTTGTGGGCATTCGTGAAGTGTTTGCCAGCCAGACTCCGCAACAAAAACTTGAGTTGGTGCGGCGCGAGACGGCACAAGCCCCAACCATGTTCGTCGGCGACGGCATCAACGACGCGCCGTCGCTCGCGGCCGCCACGGTGGGCATTGCCATGGGCAACAATGATGTCACCTCTGCCGCGGCGGGCGCTGTTATCATGGAAAGTTCGATCGCCAAAGTTGACGAACTATTGCACTTGGCGGCCCATTTGCGTCGCGTCGTGCTGCAAAGTGCGGTCGGCGGAATGTTGCTGAGCTTGGTCGGCATGCTATTCGCCGCCGCGGGTTGGCTCCCCCCTGTGACCGGCGCGCTCATTCAGGAGGCGATTGACGTGCTGGCGGTGCTCAATGCTCTGCGGACGTCCCGGCTGCCCAACAAGATCGTCGACTTCTGAATGCGATTAAGGAGCGTCGGGTGGTTGGATCGACAACGCGGCATACGCCAGCAGTCCACCCACGATGTTCAATATCACCACCAGCGTGGCGACACCGTAGAGGGTGCGCGTGCCATCGTCGAGCTTGGCCTGGGTGCCCGCTTTCGTTGCGCCGCGGAACTGATACACAATCGTGCCGCAAACCCAAGACCAATGGAGCATCACGTGTACCAGGATACCGAGTGCGAGCAAGGCCATGAGGTTAAACTGCACTTGCCCCCAACCGTCGATATCCATGCCCCAGAGGGTCCAGTGACTGGCGTTGCTGGCCGCCGGAAAGATGAATCGCAGCACGACGCTGACCCAGGCCAGGGCTAAAAACAGCACCAGCAAGAGCATGTCCAAGAGCAAATTCACAACCGCTCGCGACAACGATTTGAACATGGTCCGACTCGGCGCGGCGGCGGCGGTTGTCATCTCAGGCGTGTTTGACGTTAATGACACAGCGGACATACCCCGGCTGAGGACGATGGAGTTGACCACAGTTGCACGCCGCGGGCGACGGAGAGCCCGCCGGTCAAAATGACGCAACAGGCCGCCAGCCGAAACAAGGTCTGTCGCGTCCCGACCCCCACCCAGTGCGCGCCACAGCCGGCCAAGATCATCATCGGCGCGGTACCGGCCCCGAATGCAGCCATATAGGCCAGACTGTGCATCAGATTGCCACTTGCCGCCGCCAGCGCGAGAAATGAATAGACGAGGCCGCACGGGAGAAACCCCGTCATGAGCCCCGCGCAGAAGCTGGCCCACGCGCCCTGCTGACGAAAAAAGGGCGCAAACCAACTGCTCGCCAAGCAGCCGGCTTTGGGTTGGGAGCGTCTTGGCCAACGGATCCAGCCGACGGTGACCAGTCCTTGTCCGATCAATAAGACGCCGGCAACCAGGGCCAGGGCAGCCTGCGAATGTGCAAGGTAACCGTTCGCCGCGGTCAAACGCATCCCGGCGTAACCGACAATGGCCCCTAGGACTGAGTAGGTAAAGATGCGTCCCAGCGTATAAATCAACTGGCTCGCCAACATCGAGCCGCGCGACGTGGTCGTCGAGCCAATGGCGATCGCAAAGCCGCCGCACATTCCTAGGCAATGCCCTGAGCCCAAGAGCCCGCCGAGAAAAACCAACGCCAATTCATTCATGCCGCACCGACCTTTTCATCAACCGCGCACCTATCCCTTTGCGCATTGGGTGGATCGATCGGAGCAGGCGAGCCGTCAGGGCGAGTCAGGTGTGTTGCGGTCGGATGGTTGGCCAGTCGCAACGAGTTGCCGATGACAAACAGGCTGCTGGCGACCATTGCGGCGGCGGCCCACAACGGGTTGAGCTGACCACTGGCGGCGAGCACGATCCCCAACGTGTTATAGACAAATGCCCAAAACAGATTCTGCCGAATCGTTTGGACGGTGCGTCGCGCCAGCGCGATACTCCAGGGAATCGCCTCCAGATCATCGCCGAGCAGGCAAACATCGGCCGAATCGCGGGTCACATCGGTTCCACACCCGAGCGCGATGCCCACATCAGCCGCGGTGAGCGCGGCGGCGTCGTTCACTCCGTCGCCCACCATGGCCACCGAGCCCCACTGCTGATGAGCACGTTCAACAGCGCGTAACTTGTCGTCCGGCAATAGTTCGGCTTGCGCATCCAGGTGCAATTGCCGCGCGACAATTTGAGCCCGCGGTGTTTGGTCGCCGGTTAGGATTTGCACGTTCAGCCCGAGTTGCTGGCAAGCCTGAACCGCCGACAGCGCCGAGGGGCGCAGTGTCTCTTCGAAGACAAACAGCCCCCGAACACGCTGATCCAGGGCAAACCACATGACTGCGTGTCCGGTAGCGACGGCGTCTTCGCCTGTCGCCGCGAGATGGGGCGGCACGAGCAGTCCCATCTCGCGCATCAGACGCGAAGAGCCGAGGCACATGGTCCTGGCAGACCCATCACGACCGACAATGCCGCGTCCCGGGTAGGTTGTCCACACAATCGCGGGGTCGGCGACCACGGCATCGCAGGGCTCTAGCGCCGCACTTAAAGGAGCCGCCAAGGGATGTGTGCTCGCGGAAGCGGCCCGCCAGGCATCGAGCCGCAGTTCGTCAGATCCCGACGTCGTATCGTCCCACACGCACTCCAGCAGCGTGGAGGATGACGTCGAAAGGGTACCGGTCTTGTCGAGGCAAACACACCGCACGGAGGCGAGTTTTTCGATCGCTTCGCCGCTGCGGAACAAGACCTGTCGTCGAGTGGCCGCCCCAAGCGCGGTCCAAACCGCGAGCGGCGTGGCCAAGCCTAGGGCGCAAGGGCAGGCGATCAACACGACCGACAGCGAGGCGAGCAATCCCGAGTGAAAATCGATTGTCATGGCATGCCATGCGAACGTCACCAGTGCGACGCCCATCATGGCCGGGGTGAACCCAACTGCGACGCGGTCGGCGAGCCGTTCATAACGCCCTTTGGCCTGTCGGGCGCGATGCACTGCGTCGATCATGCGTTGCAGCGCGCCGTCGCGCGCACACGCCAGCACCTCAATCAGCAAGTCGCCGTCGAGGTTGAGCGAGCCGCCCCAGACTATGTTGCCGGTCTCGCGGGTCACAGGGTGGCTTTCGCCGTTGAGCAGATGCGCATCAATGCTGGCGACCCCACGACAGATCTTGCCATCGACCCCAATGCGTTCGCCGGCGCGGACACGAATGATATCGCCGAGGATCAACGAGGCGAGCGGTGTTGGTTGTTCCATGCCGTTGACCAACCGCGTCGCCTTGTCAGGCAATAATTGCTCCAGGGCGTCGAGCGCTGCGCTGGTGCGGATGCGGCCGGTCGCCTCGAACCAGCGTCCCAGGGTGACAAACACGAGCACCATGCAGGTGATCTCGAAGTAGATGTGCCCCGCGCCTTGGTACACGGACCACACCGAGTAGACGAACGCCGCGCCAATGCCCAGCACCAGCAGCAGATCGGTTGTGATCATCCGCCCGCGCAGCGCTCGCCAGGTGTTGTCGACGAGCGGCCAACCGAGCGCCCAGAGCACGGGCAGCGTCAGCAACAGGCACAGGTATCGAAACAGCTCGGCCAGCACGGTCGCGCTTCGGGCAACGTCCCCTTGGGCGACGTCGTAAACGTCCCAACTCCACAGGAACATTGTGAAGACCATGACCTGCATGGAGAGGAATATCCCCAGGGCCAGTCGAGCCATCGTCCAGTTTGTTTGTGCCTCGGGCCCCTGTTCGCCGGCAATGCTGGCGGCGAATCGGCATCCAAAGCAGCAGTACTCCGGCTCCGCGGGCTCGACGAGTGCCGGGTTTGCCACTCGCCGGCTGGTCGCGACGCTCAAGCCGCAAAAACTGCACTGACCGGCTCCGTGGGCGTGCGCGCTCATGGCGAGTGCAGCAGTTCCCGTTGCAGGTCGGGGAACAAATACTGCACGGTGTAAACGATGGCGAAGATCCAGAAGCCAATCCAGATCAACCGCACGTACCAAGGTATTGCGTTGCCGCGGTAGTGATGGAAGCGATTTTCTTGGGCGGGAGAGCTGGGATTCGAGCCTGTTGAGGTTGACAGGGGAGAAGGATCGGGGGTCATTGATCGCTCCAGTGCCTTGCGCGGTGAGAATCTTGGGCGTCGAGCCGACGTTCGATGTCCAGCATGTTGTTCTTCGGTGCCTCGATATCGCGGAACATGCCGTTCTTGGCCGCCCAACCGAGCATAAATAAGAACCCGATGCTCGCCAGGATGTAATTCATGATCGGAGCCAAGGCGAACGCGCCGGCCGCGTCCCCCTGGAGCACATGCACCAACTCGCGAAACTTGTTCGCGAACCCAAGCATGCTCGGCACCAAGATCACCACCGCCATGATCGCCACGACACGCTGACGAGAACGCGAGACGCGCTCCGTCGCCGGTGATTCAAGCGAGGCATGTAGGTTGCGGGTTAGCATCTCTCAACTCCTAGCGAGGTTGATCGGCGACGTCTGTCGAGACGTAGTCTTCGTAATAGGGATAGCTCTCAAGCCATGACCCCAGCCACTGGACGTAGGTGATCAGCGCCAAGCCCCGTTCGTTGGGGCGCTGCGAGCCGCGAGCTTTTGTAAGCTTGCCGCTCCCGTGGTGGTCGGCCTCGTATTCATCGAACAGCCACGGGTAGTCGGGCATGGGTGAGCCGTGCGATAACGTCTTGGGGCGGAAAAAATGCACCGCGTGCCAGTCGTTCGAGCGCCGACCCCCTTCGCGGCTCAGGTCGGGGCCCACGCGCCGCGTCCCAAACAGCACGGGACGTTGCAACTCGTTTTGATACTCGGGTGTTTGCGAGACCGGGCCGAATCGCAACGACTCGTTCGACACCGGGCGAACAAATTGACTGTGGCAATGCCAGCAACCTTCGCCGACGTACACCTTCCGACCCAACTCGAGCGCCTCGGCACAACGCGCCTTGCGCTCATCTTCCTGCATCTCGTCGAACGATTTACCATACGCCGCCCGAAACGACTCCGGATAGCGCTGGCTCAAGTCCTCGAACGAGTACATCAAATTGGCATTGGGCAGATCGGCCGTGCGGGTTTCGGGCAGATGCTGATACATCAGAATCGGCACCAGCGCGTTCGAGACAAACGCGAACGCGAAAAAACCCAGCCCTCCGATCAACATGACTCCCGCTTTGCTCTCAAACATGGGCGACTAACTCCGGAGTGGTTTGCCACAAATCGGCTTCGGCGTGTGCGTCGGTCACCGGGCGGACCAGTCGCAACGTCTTCACAATGTTGAACCAGAACACGGCCACGCCGCCGAACATCGCGAGCCCGGCAAAGACGCGCACGATCCAAAATGGCTGCGACACGCTGGTCGAGCTTTCCCACGGCTGCATCGATGCCCAAGACACGCCTTGAAACATGCCGGCCAGCGTCAGGTCGATGAACATGGTCACGATGCCGACGGTCGACAGCCAGTAATGCCATTCGCACAACCGACGGCTCCACCAGGGGCGTTGCACCACGCGCGGAATCAAATAGGTCATGATCCCCATGAGCCAAATCGTAAACACGCCGAACATCACCAAGTGTGCGTGCCCGACCACCCAATCTGTAAAGTGGATCAACTGCTGAAATGTGAGCGTGACTTGCAATGCGCATTGGAAGCAAGTCACAAAATAAAGCACCATGCCGGTATAAAACCAGCGGATGGGCAAATTCACCACGATCTGTCGACCGGAACCGGCCAGCGTGCCGAAGAAGTTGATGACCACCGTGGCAACGACAAGTTCGACCGCGATCGTCGACACGACCGCCCCGTATTGCAGGAACATGGGGATGGGCGTGTAGAGGAAGTGATGGATGCCCTGCAACGGGTAGAAAAAGGCCAGCCCCCAAAAGCCGACCAATGACAAGCCGTGGCTCCAAATCGGTTTTTGCAGCAAGATGGGCACAAAGTAATACATCAGCCCCCAGCCAAGCGGCGTGACGAACAGCCCGACGAGGTCGTGAATGAACAGACCCGCGACCGCGCCGGCGCTGGTGCCCGACGTGACATACTGCGGAATGAAATTACCCATCGCGTAGGTCAATATCGTCCACACAAAAGCGGCCATGAAGTACCACAGCGTAACGTATAACGGTCCGCGCGCTCGGACGATGGGCGTGAGGAAGTTGATCGCCACGAGCACCAAGCCGACCACCGCCAGCGGATCGATGTAGACCGGCGTTTCGCCCCACTCGACGGCTTGCGCATCGCCGCGCAACAGGCCCACGGCCGTGACCAGCACGATGAACTGCCAGGCGAAAAAGATCGCGTACGACAACCAGCGGCTGCATACGCTTTGCAGCGAGAGTCGCGGCACGGCCCAATGCAACGCGCCCAGGAACGCATTGGCCAAGAAGCCGTAAGCCACCGCGTTGGTGTGGACCATGCGCCAGCGGCCGGGCGAAAAGAACTCGATGCCATTGAGCGGATTCCAATGCACCAACTGCAAGGCCACGAGCATCCCGCCGACCATCGAGATCGTTAGAAACGTCAATGCCGCCAGAAAGTACCAGAACACGATCCGACGATCGACCAAGGCACCGACATCGGGCATGACGACCGACGGCTCTTTCGCTGCAGCATTCATCGCGACTCCACACTCGGGCGATAGGGGATATACAGACCCAACGGGTACGCGAGCGCCATTGTCCAGCCGAACAGCAAGTGCGTCAGCGCGGCGACCCAAGCGGGGACCAGTTCCATGATCCAGTTGCCGCCCAACAATCTGGGTTGCAACCAGGATAAAATGCCGTAGAAGTTGACGACCCAAATCAACACGCTGAGTCCGCTGGCCCATACGATTCGGCGGATCAATGTCGCGTCGGGGGCGAATCGAGTCAGAGCGAGCTGAAACACGATGCCGTAGAGCATGCCGGTCGCCAGGTACAACGTGCAGCCAACCGCCAACACCACGCCGCTATCGGTGAGCAACGCCCGGTCGCCGAGGGGGAACGTCAAGAACACCTGAATCAGCCGTAGCGGATGCTGGGGGACATCGGTCGCGCGCGACCAGACGATCGAGCCGACGACATTGGCCAGCAGGCTCACCAAGCCACCGACAAAACCGAGCATCGCGCCGGTCATGGCGTAGTACGCCGTGTAATAGTCGCGCGCCTGCCAGGGCTCCTGTGACTCGTCGGCCAAATCGGCCTCCAGCTCCGCAATCCGCGCGGCTAACTCGGCAATTTCTTCTCGTTTGGATGGACTCATCGGGTGAACTCCTCAGCGACAATGTGACAAGACGTTCAGCCGATCGTCACTTCGCGGTCGCTTCTGGCGGGGCCTGATTCGTTGTTCGATTCGATATTGCAACGGGTGCGCTGCCTTGTTGTCGCGAAACCTGCTCCAGCACCTCGCGGCGACGCTGGCCGCTGATGAACTGCACGTAATGCACCAGATGCCAGAAAGTCTCGGGCTCGTTGGCGAGCTTGTCTTTGAAGGATGGCATCGGCGTGCCGCTCACGCCGCCGTAAATACGTCGATAGATGTCCTCGGGCGTGCCGCCCCCATGAAACATCGCACTTGTCAAATCGGCGGCCCGGGTGTTAAACCCCCAGGCGTCCTGAAAGCCCTTGACGTTGTCCGTGGTTTTGCCACGGCCATCCAAGCCATGACACTTGAAGCACCCAGCGGTTTCGGTCGCAAAGGCTTTCCGTCCCAGCTCAACCGTCTCCGTCGTGTACTTGGGCATACGGGAGATTGGAAAGATCACCTGATCGGCCGAGCGCTGCCACAGGGCTTTGATCTCGTCGACATAGCCGGGCACGTTGTCCGGGTCGATCTCGTCTTCGCTGCCCGCCTCGAGTGCCAACAGAATTTCGAGTTCGCCACGATGGGTGAGCACAAGCACGTGGTCGACGACCGCTTGTAGATCTTCCTCGCTCCAGAGCTTGAAGGACGGCATACTTGTCCCCTTGGCCCCTTCGCGAACCGTTCGCTCGATATTGCTGCGCAGCGGCCGAGCACCGTAAGGCGTGCTCGAAAACTTGAAGATCCCTTTGCGATAGTCGCGCGGCCTAGGGTACATCATCGCCGACGCGGGGCCGTTGCCATCGCCGGTTTCGCCATGACAGGACGCACACTGTGAGTGAAACAGCTCGGCACCGTGCCGTAATCGCTCTGGCTGGGCCTGCAAAGCCCCGAGCAATCTTGGCTGACTCGGCGTGCCACAGTATTTTTCGAGCTGGACGAGCACCTGCACGCGGGCCTTTTCCGGCAACTCGTTGACTTCCTTGCTGGAGACCCAGCGCGGAGCAGCCGATCGTTCACAACCCACTAGGCCCATGAACATCACAGCCCAGGCGGTCCACACACCACGTTTCACGAATATGGCTCCGAGGTAACTCATGTCCGTCCCTGTTGAGCAAATGCAATCCGTCGAGTCGCCTTAGAGCAACAAGCGTGCCAGATCGCGATTGCGTACGAACACGGTGGAAATGAGCGTGTCAGACCAGGGCATCGAGCACGTCGTGTCAGAAGGTGTGACAAAACGGCGCAGTCAGTGTGCGGAATTGACCGCAGAGGGCTGTGTCGAGTTTTCTTCGATCTGATCGCGTGACAAATCGCAAGAACTCAGCGCGCAAAAGCCCCTCGGCCTGCGTGAACGACGCGGGCCAACTCGACGCGCAATATGCCCCTCGATGGCGTGCGTGTTTCGGCCTTGCTGAGCGCTGTCAGAGCACTAGCGAGCACCCTCAGGACGCGGTTTATTGGCCGTCGTCGGTGCGCCGCCTCGCGCGGTTAAAAAGGCAAACAGGTCACCAATCTCGTCGATGCTCAGCGTATTGAGCAGTCCTTCGGGCATCGACGACTTCTTGCTCGGCGCGATGTCGTCGATCTGATCTTCGCGGAGCGTCACCTTCTCGCCGCTGGGTTGCAGGACGATCACCGAACCGTTGCTAACTCGGGCCAGCATGCCCGTGTAAGTCAGGCCGTTGGTGGTCGTCACCGTTTTGCTCGCGTATTGATCGGAGATGACCTGCGACGGGAATAATATCGATTCGAGGATTTCCTTGCGCTGAAACCGCTGACGCAAGCTGCTCAGGTCGGGGCCGATGGCCTCGCCCTGGCCTTGGAACTTGTGGCACTTGATGCACTGCGCCTTGACGAACACGCTCGCGCCATGCTGTGCGTCGCCGGGCAATTTGCCTTGCGTCGCGTCGCCGGTCAGGTACTTGAGCAACTGCTGATAATTCCATTTGCTCTCGTTCGACTCGACCGGCAGCGTGGCCGGCGGCTCGTTGGGATATTTGTCGGCGAACCATGCTTGCCAAGCGAGACCGACTTGGTCGATGGCCGTGCCTGCCTGGGCGGGTTGCTCGCCGGTCCACTTTTCGAGCAGCGCGAAGGCGAGCGGTCCGCCGTTCGCGCCCATCCGCACGCCGGCGATGATGACTTGCCGGATGGCCTCCGGTTTCTCCGGTTTGCGATTCACCTTGGCGAGTTGCATGAGCGTCTCTTGCGCCGCGCCGTTCTCGAGCGTCGGGATGGCGCGGACCAGAAAATCCCAATTCTCTTCGGGTGCTTGGGCCAACCCCATTGCCAAGTCCGGTCGTCGATCTGGGGTCGATTCGTACACTTCTCGCAAGTACTGCAACGAGTCCTGGCTGCCGTTGAGCGCGAGCATCGCGACGATGCCAGCCTGGAGTTTCTTGGCGGCGGGGACTTGCAGTTCGGGCAATTGACGATCGATGTCGATGAGCTGGTTCGCGAGTTGATCGTTCGGCGGCTCCTCGAAGTTGGCGAGCACCGACAGGGCCGCGCCCGGATATTTGAGCGCCTGATTAAGGACCAACGTTTGCTCGACTTTTGTCAGTTTGCTCGCAAAGTCGCGGCGAATCGATTCAATGTACCCTGCCATCGAGTTGCCGCCGGGCAACTGTTGGGCCTTCTCCAGGTAGCTCACCAGGCTCATCCGTTGCTGCGGCGTCCAGCCTTGGTCGAGAAAACGTAGATGCAACGCGATGTGGAGCTTCTCGCGGTCGGGCAACGTGCCCGAGAGTTCCTGGAACATGCGTCCCAGCGCGCTGGTTTCCTGCAAAAACACGATCAGTCGCACCAACTCGCGATTCATCCGGTAGTCGCCGGCCGGATACTCCTCGGCCAGTTGCGGGCCGAGCGTGGGCAAGTCGGCGCTCTTGAGTTCTCCGCGAATGATCGCCAACTCGACGACGCGCAGCAGATCAACAAAGTCGTCGTCGCTGAGATAGGTTTGCAACCATTTTTGCGCCAGCCGGACGATCTCGAGCGCGGTCTCGCGGTCCGGCGCGGCGGTCAGCAGGGCGGTTGAGCCAACCAGGAACACGCGCGGCTTTTTCGACTCGAGCACGAGCGCCTTCCAACTCTCCTTGGGGCGCGCTTCGATCGCCCGCCGCGCCGACCAGGCGACGAATCGGTGTGGATCGCCAAGCGCCTCGACGAGCGCGTCCGTGTCCAGCACGTAGCCGCCACGCGTCGCGGCCTCGCACGCCAATCGACGCACCGTCGCGTCGGTGTCTTTGAGCAGCTTGACCAATGTTGCGCTGGCGTCCTTGTGCGGTTGCGTGCCAAGGAGAAATGCGACCTTGGCCCGAACGAGCGGCGATTTATCCTCGGCCAACTCGATGAGGAAGTTCGGCTCGATCTCGCTGCCGAAAAGCTGCATCAACTCCAAGGCCCGAGCACGCTCCTCGGGCGGATGCTGCTGTGAGCGCGCGAACTCGCGCAACTGTGGGTCCCATTGGTCCCCCAACTCCTGCTGAATCATCGCGATGTTTTGGCGGCTGTAGGCCGCGGTCAGTTGCGGTTGTCGGATTGCCTTGACGAGCCCGGTGGTCGCGGGGATCTTCGGCCGCTCCCCTTTCCAGACAATGCGATAAATGCCTCCGTCGGTGCCGCGACCCCCCGTTGAAAAGTACAGCCAGCCGTCGGGTCCCACCGCCAAGTCGGTCACGTTCAGCGGTCGACCTTCGATAAACACTTCGCTGCGGGCTTCGTAGGTGCCGTTGCGCTGGCGCAACCGCACGGCCAGAATCCGGCCTTGCGACCAGTCGGCGAGGAACAGCGCGCCGCGATACTGCGCCGGATACGCATGATGATCGTACACTTCGAGCCCCGTCGGCGAGCCGCGATCGGTCTCCAGCACCGGCGGCACGTTGTCGACCCAATAGTTGGGCCACACCGACCAGCCGCTGCGCGAGCCATACTCGCCACCAGGCACCACGTGCAACACGCGCGTCGGGCGATACCAGGGCAACCCGATGTCGGCTTCCATGTCCGAGTCATACGTGAACAACTCGCCACGCGTGTCGAACGTCAGGTCGTAGGCGTTCCTCAAGCCGCCCGCGACGGTCTCGACGAACGAGCCATCCGGATCGGTTCGGACCACCGTGCCGCAAGGCGATTTGATGCCGATGGCATGTCCGCCTGGATCTTCGTACTTTTGCGAGAACAAGTCCCCTTCGTACCCCTGTCGCAGCGGGCTTGCCGGATGCGCCGGCATTTTGACGTGATCGTGATTGCCAAGCATCAGGTAGATCAGCCCGTCGGGTCCTAAAGTCAGTCCGTGCGGGCCATGCTCGCCCAGATCACTGCGTTCGAAATTGAACAGCAGTTTAACTTGGTCGGCTTTGCCGTCCTGGTCTTCATCGATGAGGCGATATAAGCCCGAGCCTTGCGGCCCTTGTCCGACTGCGAATACGTCGCCGTTGAGCGCGAGCAATCCTTGGCAACTGGTCACTTTTTCGCAAAAAGTCGTGATCGTCTCGGGGACGCCGTCGTTGTCTTGATCGGCCACGAGGATGATCGGGCCCCCTTCGCGTGAGGCGACGATCTCGCCAAACTCGTTGAAGGTCATGGCGATCAGCGAGCCAAACGCTTCGGAGGCGACGAGTCGCTCGACGCGAAAATCAGGCGCGATCGTAAATCGCTTCGACTGCTTGCCGTCGGCGGCCGTCACGCGATCGCCCCAGGGCTCGGCCGAGCCGAACTCGCCAAAGCTGCGCGCGAGTCCCCAGTTACGGTCGTCAAACCGGGGTTGTTCCCAACCCGCCGCTTCCGCGGTGCTCGTCCGCCAACTGGTGTCGGTTGGGAACGACACATCGGTCTTGTCACGCAAGCGCATCGCGATTGTGGCGACCAACCCGGCGGTCGTGCCCGAGGTGTTCTCCCCCTTCACCGCGATGACGTTGCGCCCTTTGACCAAAAACTTTTGAATGTCGTAGGCCTGCGCCAGCCGCCAATCGTTTCCCCCACCGACGCGTTGGCCGTTGATATAGAACTCGTATTGGTCGTCGCAGGTGATCTGCACCATCGCCAACTCAACGTCACGGACATCGAACGATTTGCGAAAGAAGCAGGCACCGTAGGGGACATTTTCTTTCGGCGCGTTGGCGGCCCAAATCCAGAGCGCCTCGCCCGAGTCGGTCGATGGTCGTCGTGTCGTGGCGGAGCCGCTCTTCGAGACCGCCGTGGGGGGCTGGCCCGGCACGATCGAGCCCGGCGGAAGCGCTTGGGGCGTGTAGCTGCGAGTTGGGCCGGCGCTGGGGAGTTTTTTGGTTTGCGCCTGGGCCGGATATGCAAGCCCCAAACACGCGAGTCCCAATCCCCAGAGCACGAGACCCAAGCGAAATCGATTCATGAAATGCCTGCCGTGGCAAAAGTGCGTGAGACCGCCATGTCTTACGAAGGTGCGTACACTACCATCGAAGGCGCGCGCATCGCAACAGCGATCGCGATGCTAGCAAGCCCCGTGCTGGCGCAGCGGGACAGAAGACTGGGACCCGCGATGCTGGCTTAGCGTAGTTCGTCGGCCCCGAAACGGCGGCGAGGTGGAGCCGACGTATTGCTCGCCGACGGTTTGGTGATCGGCATTCGACCAAGCTGCGGGCTGAACATCTCGTCGATGAGCATCTGCGTGTCCAGCGTCGTGTACAGCAGGCGATTGCTCCACAGCGAGGGGAACAGGCCGGACGAGTCAAAGGCCTCGGGCGAGAAACTGGCCATTACGCTCGCGGCGATGCGGATGTTCGAGTCGGGGTTGGCGCTCGTCGTCGAGAAGCCTTGCTGGAAGGCACTGCGCAAGGTTGCGAGGGTCATGCGCCAAGCGACCGTATCGACCGAGAGTCGCTCGAGAGGCCCAAACTCCAGGGCAAACTCAGCGGCGCGGTCTGGGTGAGGGGCAAACTGCACGACCTCGGCCGCCACGGCAATGTGTCCGATGAGAATATCCGTCCACCGCTCGCAGCGTTGCCTCAGGCGGTTGAGACGCACGGCATGCTCGGCCGAGAGTTGAGGGGAACTCACCAGCAGCTTGAGGACTCGATTACGGATTTCGAGATGGCCAAGATAAATGCTCCGGCCAAGGATGCTGGCGTCGTTTTTTGAGCGGCGCGAATCGTAGGCCACGAGCACCGCGCTCCAAACGCGCGTAAGTACCTCGCTGGCGAACACTTCCTCGATCACGGCTTGAATGTCGCGGTGCGAGAGTGCCGTGGGGTCGGTCGCCCAGGCCGACGGAGATTGTCCAAAGCTCTTTAAGGCGCGCCCCCAACGCTCGAGGCGGCACTTGGACGCGACCCAATACTGATCGAGTCCGCTGTCGGACAGCACGGAGGGTCCGGCAACCAGAGCCGGGCCGTGACTCGAAGCCACCGCCGCCAATTCGACCAGTTCACGTGCGTGCATCGCGATCGGACCCCTGACACCTGAGGTGTGACACCGTTGAGATAGGACGGTATTCCAGAGGAGCAAAGCGGGTGCCAGAGTCCTCGCCGGTGCCCCGATCGCATGGCAACCCCTGTCAGCATTGACGGTTACGTCGAGCAATCGGAATCACTCCCAAGCTCGACGCCGGGCAAAGGGTTGCCTTTTGTCAACAAGGCGAGGTCGTCGTTCCACGCGGTTGAGCATCGCGCGGCGAGCCGATGGACCGCACCAGAGAGCAACAGCAGTCGAGGCCCGTCATGAATGCCATTGCGCCCCAGACGAGACCCAAGGGTTCGAGCGGAATGCGAAATCGGGCCGAGTAGATGGTCAGCACATGAAACAGCATCACACTCAGCACGGCGAGCAGCAGGGGCCCCATGCGCCGCCACCGCGCATGGGTCAACGCAATGCCGCAGACGGTCAACGCCAGCCACACGCCCGAGGTCACGCGATACGGCCAACTCGAGGCCTTGGGATTGGTCGGGTCGTACCCGAGAAAAAATCCCAACCGATACAGGCACAGCCGCAGGTACGCGAAGGGTTGCTCGGCGATGAACTGCCGTGCCTCGCGGCCGAGCAAGGCGGATCGTTGCGGCTCGGTGAGTCCGATGAACGGCGCATAACCGGTCGGCTTGAGCAGGACGTCGTCGATGTAGAGCGTCTCGTGCCGCGCCGCCCAGAGTGCTCGATGCCGATCGGCGAGCGAGCCGTCGTGTGCCTGGGCCAGTTCGAGTGCCGCGGGCTTGGGAATCTTGTCGGTCCCCCAGCTCAGCGGATTGTTGCCTTGCCAGAAGGCGTAACCGAACGTCGACTTAATGAACACGAACTGACCATGCACGGCCACATTGCGGATCAGCCACGGAGCAATGAGCAGCAGCGCGAGCGACGTCATGACGCAAACGGGTCGGACGGCGATAAGCAGCGTGGCGCCGCGCGTCCGTTGAGCTTGCAGCAGCCACCAGGCGGCGAACGGCAAGGTCAGCGCCAGGATCGGTTCGACGAGTAGCAATAGCCCGGCGAGGATGCCGCCGCAGCAGGCGGCTCGCCACGGATGGGTTTTTCGCCACGCGGCGATCACGGCCCACAGGGCGACCAAACACGTGGCGGCCCAAGACGCCGCCTGCACGTGAGTCACCATGTACACGTGGGTCGGAAAGACCGCGACGCTCCAGCCCGCACACCAACCGATCCGGCGATCAGCCGGATACAGTGACCAAGCGAGCCAGCTGGTGCAGAGCACGAGCGCCACACCGGCCAGGCATTGCAACACCTGAAACGTGACCAACGACTCGACCGAGTCGATGCCCGTTACGGAATAAACGGCCGCGAGCAGCAAGGGTACGAACGGCGCCTGTTGCGACGTGGGGCCCTCCTGTCCCAGAAAGGTCACGACAAACCCGCGACCGGCGAGCAGATTGCGGGCGATCTCGCCATGCTCATAGGTTTGCGGACGGTCCATGTGCTGCGGCAGCGCATAGACCACCGCCAGTCGCAGCGCCAACGCGCAAGCGGCAAGGGCCAACAGGCCTAATGTCTTCCGTGACATTCGCGCACGCTTTCCATCGAATGACCCAACCGGGCGGAGACCCTTCTCCGCACACGACCGCCACAGATTACTCGTCACTCGACGAGCGATTCAAGATGATTACGCCTACGCCGCTGCGAACAATGACCGCATCGTCCGGCCCTAATCCCGCGGCGACGACCCCCAGATCGTTCTGGAAAAAATGATCGGCGTCGTCACCCAATCGGCAGCGGGTAACGAGCCGCACGTGACCGTCCTCGAACAGCACATTGTGCCCCCAGGAGCCGTGATGTCCGGCCGTGGTTTCGCCCATTTCGGGCGGAGCGTCGGACATGATCGCAAAGTGGGCCCGCGATTGATTGCGTCGGGCGGTATAGCGGCCTCGGCGCACATAGCCCAGCCCATAACCGTAGTCGCCACCGACGAGCGATTGGACTCGCCGCAACTCGACGCCGGCGAGGCGTTCGATCTCGGCGCGTGATGGAATTTCGGTCAGGGTGCTGCGCCGCGCCGATTGGGCGGCGGGACACCGCACGTCGGACGCCTGAATCAAGCCGGCCTCGCGGAGTTGCGGAGCGTAAACCCCGGCGACGGACAGTGGCCCCGCGGCAGGCACTTCCGGAAAATGATCGTCATGGATGGCGCTGTACTCTAACAGTGCTCGGCCCAGTGACATCAAGTTGCGTTGACAGCCGAGCACCTGCGAACGTTGCCGGCTTTGATTAAAGGCGGGCACGAGCGCCATGGCGGCAAGGACGAACAAGCAGGTTGCGACGGTCAAGTCTGGCAGACGCCAGGTGCCCACCGCGGCAAACTGCCCTGGCGCGGGGCCGCGACGATCGGCGACATGGCGACACGTTCGGGCCGCCAACCCCGACGGGCACTCGATGGGCCGCGCATCGTCCAGTGGCTCCAGACTGCGGCGAATCAGCGCTAATTGTTGGCGTAGTTCAGGGTCGTTGGCCAACCGTACTTGCAGAGCTTCTTGCTCTGACGGTTCCAACGAGCCCAGCGCGTAGCCGAGCAATTGATCGTGCATGAGTGATTACGAAGCGGACAGCATCGTCTGTGCATTCCACTGTTGGTTGAGCGACAATAGGGCCGCATGAACGCGGCTCTTGACGGTTCCAACGGGCACATCAAGCGCTTCCGCTGCCTCACGATATTTCAGGCCTTGGTAGTAAATCAACGTCAGGGCGATTCGCAACACCTCGGGGAGCGCCGCCACCGCTTGGCGGACCCACCGTTGTCGCTCGTCGTCTTCCAGCTGCGCCATCGGACTCGATTCACGGCTGGCCAGCAAGGCCAACAAGGAATGCAAGTCGTCGGGCACTTTTCCGCTCGGGCGATCCAAGCTGGCCATCTTGTGCCGCTTGTCTCGACGTTGCGCATCAATGGCTTGGTTCGTGGCAATGGTGTACAGCCAGGGGCGGACCTTACGCCCCAACTCGAACTGCTGGCACTTCAAGTGAACCTGTAAAAAGGTCGACTGAAACGCGTCCTCGGCAGCCGTCGCATCCCCCAGGTACCGACAAAGGTAATTGAACAATTCGTGCTCGTATCGATGGACCAAGGTATCGAACGCTCGGCGATCTCCCGCGACCTGATAGGCCGAGAGCAAGGCTTCGTCCGACTGCTCGACCGGGCCAAGCGAGACGTCTGCTTCCACAACCGCAGTCACCACGTTCCTATTCATTGCTACGATCCTTGTCGTCGGTGGTTCGCCGCTTGGGGCCAGTTTTTTGCCCCTCATCGACGTTTCACCGTGCTAAGAACTTATCCGTACTCAACTTACCGACTCAAACCTTGTCACCGAAATATTCCCGGCTTTTTTCTCGCTGCCAAATTGGCATGGGAGCCAGGCCCGGATAACCCCGGCCCTAATGAGCAACCCCTGTGCCAATGTACTAAAAACCAACTGGGATTCGAGCGGTTTGTTGTCAGATATGCGTTCATAACTGTTTCAAATTTAATGAGTTATAAAATATGAACTAGGCTGACCCGTGAATCGTTTTGGTTTCATTGCTACCGGTAGGCTTTACCCGGCAGAGTTGACAAACTTACACTGTCGTGGACCGAACAATCCCCAAAATTCATCCTGCTCGAACGACGTTTACTTCAATCTTGCTCAGGAGTTAAGAGCACTCGCTCCCGGCTAGCCGCGGCTCCGATCGTCGGGTAACCAACCCAACTGGGGCATCATGGATGGCCCGATCAGAGCTGACTCAAAATGCTGCGCCTCAATGGAACAACATTCCCGGATGTCGCTTTTTGAGACCGAGGTCTCCGAGACGAGGGGGTATGCACTCACTCGCTACCCACCCAGGTCCATTGAGCCCTGCTGCCCGACGCTGGTTGCGGTCGGAACGGGCAACTATACTCGGCCGGGCTGAATCGATGCCGGGCATTCTGTGTTGAGAGCGAAGGAACCCATCGGATGGCGAGTGACAAGGCTTGCGAGATTGCCATCGTGGGGGACCTCACCGAGCAAGAAGCGGATATCACCTCGCAGTTGCTCGACGTGCCTTACGGCGGTCGGTGCCTGCTGTACTTCGACTCGCCCGGCGGCAGTTCCTATGTCGGTCTGGCGTTGATGAGCTTGATGATCATGCGCGACCTTCAAGCGACCGGGATCGTCATCGGCGAGTGTTCCTCGGCGGCGTTGTGGCCCTTCGCGGCCTGTAAGCAGCGGATCGTGACGTCGCTGAGTGTGCTTTTGTTTCATCCGCTCAAGTGGCAAAGCGAGGAGCATGTGGGGCTGGCCGAGGCGGCCGAGTGGGCCCGTCATTTCGCGCTCCTCGAGTCGGACATGGATCGGTTACTCGCGCGACTATTGCAGACGAGCGATGAGTTGATTGCGCACTGGATGACGCCGGGGCGATACGTGAGCGGACGAGAGTTTGCCGACGCAGGCTTGGGGGAACTGGCCGAGCTGGCACCGCTAGCTAGCGTTCGACAACTCACCACCGCGCCACGACGCAAGCGTCGAAAGCGTCCTTAATCCTGGACGCGAGCACGGGGCCAACCGGCCCTGGGGCTCCATCTGGCAAGCTGTGCGGCTTGACCCAATGAACGGGTTTATGACGATCGAGTCAAGTTTGTCGATCGTAGCGGCCGATGACGACCATAGAGACGTGCCGTGCTGCGCTCGGGTTGTGTTCAATCTTGAGACTCGTCGACCATGCGAAGGGTAGTCCTAACGATCGTCGTCCTCGTTGGCCTGATGTGGCCCGTTGCGACGCTTCGTGCCCAGGGGCTTCCCACGACGTATCAGCTGGGCACGCCGACCGCATCGACTTACGGAGCGCAGCCAGCCGTGCCGGTCACGCTGCCCCAGCCGAGCGTTGCGCCAACTCCCGGCGTGATCGGGCCCGGGTTTCCGGCTCCCGAGCAAGTGCCGCCTCCACCGGCGACCGTGCCGCCGTATGGCCCACTGCCGGGCGCGACTCAAGCTGCGCCTCCTTTCACGGGGCTCCCGCACACCACGCTTCCCAATGCTTATGTCGTCGGCAGCGACCCGATGATGAATGTGCTTTGGGATCACGGCTTGGTCTTTCAGACAGCCGAGCGCGACGTCCGCTTTCGATTGGGCGGCGCGCTACAAATGGATGCAGGCTGGTTTCTCGCGGCCGACGACATTCGTCCAGCCGCAGGCACCCCAGGCACGCTGCTCGTCGACCCGCGCGATTCGGTCAGCTTGCGCCGGGCGCGCATTCGTTTCGACGCCACGGTGTACGACAACATTGACTTCGCGGCCGAGTTCGATTTGGCCACGACCGTGACCAGCGCGAGCTATTTAGGGCAGCCCCCCGGACAGCCCGCGGTGACCAATTCGCCCACGCCGACCGACTTGTTTGTGCAGCTGCGCGAGTTGCCGTTGCTGCAAAATTTTCGGCTGGGCAATTTTCGCGAACCGATCGGGCTAGAGCACTTAACGAGCGGACGCTGGCAGCCGTTCATGGAGCGCTCGTTTGCCATGGATGCGTTTTATGGCCCGTTCAACAACGGTTTCTCGCCGGGGGCGATGATCTTCGGCACCTCGCCGCGGCAGCAGATGACCTACGCCTTCTGGATTGGCCCCAACACGAGCAATCCGTTTGGCTACCATGTTGGGGCCGCTCAGTATGCCGTCACCGAGCGGGTAACGTTCCTGCCGTATTACGACGCCGATGGACGCTATCTCTGGCATCTGGGGGGCACGTTCAGCTTCCGCGTCCCCGACGACCAGCAAGTCCAAATTCGTTCGCGTGGCGAAATCCGTAATGGCCCGCCGGGGCCGCTTAATACCGTGTACGCGCAGACGGGCAGCTTGCTCGCCGACAGCCAAGAGTTGATCAATATCGAGAACGCGATCGTGGCCGGCCCGTGGACCTTGCAGGCTGAGTATGCCGTTTCGTTCCTCAATGGGGTCGCCAGCAATCCACTCGCGCCGCCAGTTCCCGAGCAGCAGGCGCTCAACGGCGGCCGTGTCATTACCCACGGCGGCTATTTGGAGTTGATGTACTTTCTGACCGGCGAGCACACGCCTTACGACCGGTCGAGTGGCACGTTCTCGCGCCAACTCCCCGTGCAAAACGCTTATTGGGTGCGGACCGCGTGCGGCAACGCCTTTAGCCGCGGGGCCTGGCAACTCGCTGCCCGCTATAGCGGCTTGAACCTCAATGACTCGGGGCTCAACGGCGGCATCCTCAACAGCATGACGCTCGGGGTCAACTGGTACGTGAACCCCTATCTCAAGTACCAGTTCAACTACGATCTGACCGACCGTAGCGCCGTGGCCCAAACTCCCTCGGGCAAGATTAACAGCTTCGGCCTGCGCATGGCGCTCGACTTTTAGAGCCCCGAAGATAATCTCGATGCCGAGAATCGGCGTTTAACGGCTGATTCCGACACGTGATCGGCTTGCAGCGTCCATCGGGTTGCGTGCTTTTATCGAGAACTGCTCGGCGATTGAGCCAGGGCGACCACCGGAATCCTGGTGTTTCCCGGCCTCGCGTTGCTCGCCGGGACTCATTCACTGCGCAGGCGTCAATAGTTCGACGAGCGTTGGTGCTGCATGTGCTCACGCCGCCAACTGCGTCGCCACATGAGGGACGAACGATGGTAGGCATAGCACAAGACCCCCGAGACGGTCATCTGTGCGGCACACCAACCGCCGGCCGTGTTGCGAACGTCTCCCAGGTCCAGCGGCAACGACGGACTACTGCGCTCGCTGAGCACGATCATGAAGCCGCCCGCGAACAACGCCGCGATGAGCGAGTTGAGCAACATGCCCAGCCGCAGCGTGACCCAATCGGGAATCGTGACGAGCCAGAGGGCATAGGTCACTTGCAGCAGCGCCACGCCGATCACGATCTGCGCCCATTGCGGAGCGTTCCAGACGGCGAGGTCATGGATCGCGGGGCCGAGACTAAAGAACGCCGCGCCGGCGGTCATGCCGGCAAGCACGTAGGTCGTGCCAAGCCAGTCTCCCGAGGCGTGTTCTCCCCAACCGATCGTTTCCGGCGTGGCCAGTGCGAACCAACCGCTCGGCGGCGTCAGAGTGCGTTGCGTTTGCAGGGCGGGAGACGCCATGCCGGCGGTCATCGAACGCACCGAGTAATTCACCGGCGCAGGAGCCGGGGCATACACGGGCGCTGTGTAAGCCGGATACGCTGTCGGCAGCGGCGTGCTCGTCGCGATGGGCGTGGGCAAGGGTGCGGCGATGGGCGCGGCATGCGACGCTGAGGTGTATGGGGTCAAGGGCGCTACGGGCCTGACCGGCGCAGGCTGAGACGGAAGCGTTCGGGACTGCGGGGCTGCCGGTGGTTGTTGACGCGCAGCCGTCGGCAGTGGCGGCGGCGGGAATCGCGGTGACGACGACTCCGGGTCGATCCCCAACTCTTCGAGCAGTGCTCGCTCAAGATCGTCCTGCGGTTCGGCCGGCGGCTTCACAGGGGTGACGGCCGCTTCAAACTCGATGTCGACTTCAATCTCTTCTTCTTCGGGCGCGTACTGTTCCAACTCGAAGGGGTCGGGCTGACGCTTAGGTCGATGGCTGATTTTGGGCACCGGCTCAGGCACATAGAGCCGTTGGTGACAGACCGGGCAGCGACCTTTCTTGCCCGCGCGATGGTCGGGTACGACCAGACGATGGCCATTGGGGCATACGAACTTGATCGACATAGTTTTCGGCCTCGCGACATCTCATCTTTATCGAGTGTCGTTGGCGGCGCATCGTCGGTCAAGTCAAGTCGGCTGAAGTTTACTGGTCTTGGAAGACCCGCGTGACTTCTTCCTTGGTCACGGGAATTTGCAGGTCGGCGCTTTTCACCTGCACCGCAATCTTCAAATCTCCCTGCCGAAGCGCCTGGACGCGGACGTGGTAGACGGCCTCGGCTTTGGGAGCCAGTTGGGCCAGCGGCTGGAAGACAAATTGCTGGCCGGCAAACTCATAACGCGCGGGCCCCTCGGCCGACAGCGGCTTCATTTCTGGCGGCAGCATGCCGAGCACGCTCACGTTTTCGGCCACCTTCGAGCCCTGGTTCGTCACGCGAATTTCGTAGGTCGTTTCGCCACCCACCTCGATCGGATCTTGCAGGTCGAGCACCTGAAACACGAGCGCGGCGACCCCTTCGACCCGAATCACCTCACGCTTTTCGGTCGCGAGCCCGTTCTGAGCGCTGCCCGCAATCCGCAGCGGCATCTCGCCGGCTTCGTTGGCCTGCACGGTGACCGTGACCTTGCCAACCTCTTTCGCCGGCAACTCTTCGAGCAGCCAATGCACCGATCGCGTCACCGGGTTGAACTGACCAGAATTATTCGCTTCAACAAATTCCATGCCTGGGGCAAGGTAAGTCGCTAGCGCGACGTTTTGTGCCGGAGCCGTGCCAGGGTTTGACAACGAAATGGTGTACACGCTCGGTCGGTCGAGGAACCGACGTCGCGAACCTTCGAGTGCCACCTCAAGTGCCGGAGCGACAATCTTCAGCGCGCTCTCTTTCATGGCCTGCAACTGCCCTTCGCCGCGCGCGAATAGCCGGTTCACCACGTCGCCGGGGCGGACCGCCTTCATGACCAAATCCAGCTCGCGTGTCTCGCCCGGACGCAAGTCCCCCAGCGCGTGCTCAAGCTCTGGGCCGGCCGGATGTTCCAAATTGACCGGGACCTGTTCCGCAAGCACGACCCCCGTGGCAATGCCCGTGCCGGGGTTCGAGACCCGAATCGACAGCGTGACCGTTTCACCGATCAACGCTTCGCGCGGACTGCTCACATCAAGGACCAACTCAGGCCGGGTCGACACGGTTCGATTCGTGCTGGCGACGCCCAAGCGGACCGTCGCCACGCTGCCAAGTTCACCCTCGGCGACTGGCAGCACCTCGACGGTCACGGTCACTTCATCGTTCGGCTTGAGTACGCCGACGCTCCAGAGCAACTCACCGCGCGGTCCGATGTTGGCGCGAGGCGAGGTCGCCACGAGTTGTGTCCCCGCGGGCACCTCATCGCGAATCTCGACATCATGGGCCGCGACCGCGCCAACGTTTCGTACCGCGATGCTGAACTTGGCGGACTTGCCCACCTGCACCTCGGCCGGAGCGGACTTTTCCACGATCAGTGACGGTGCCTGCGGGCCCTCTTGGTACTTCGGGCCTGGGCGACCGGTGCCGATATTTGCCGCCGCTGTTTGTGGAGCCGCAGATTGTGGAGCCGCGGTCGGAGTGGAGACTGAACTCGGTACGCTGTAGCTCGGTGCTGTTGGCAGCGCTGCCGGGCTCGTTTGTGGAGACGCTGGGAGTGGGACTGGGTTGTTCGACGCCGAAGGCAACGGACTCGGCACAGGCACCGGAGTCGGTGCAGTCGGCTGAGGTGGCGCTGAAAGCTTCGATGGCAACGGGCGTGGTTCGTTCGATGGTTGCGGAGTGGCCGGGGTGTCGCTGGCGAACGCATCTGCGGTCTCGTTGGCCGACCCACTCACACGGCGAATCGACGGTGACGAAGTCTCTGCATCGGCCGCGATCGGCGTAACGACCTTGGCGTTGTTCACTCGCACGCCATACTCGGGTGTACGAACCGCCTCGGGGCCGTAACGCCCAGCTTCCCCCGACGGAGGAAAACTCACCTGGGCACGGTTACTCGGCCGGTAACGGTAGTCGCCGTCGGTGATGAACCGGTTCGGATCGCGGGCCGGGTCGTAATCGATCGACGATGGCCCTTGGACCACGGGCAAGGGACGCGCGGGCAAATTGGCCGGCAACCGTGCCGGTTCAGCCGCCTCGGCCGCATTGGGACCCACGGCGACATTCATGCCACGTTGCAGCAATGAAATGCCTAGCCACACAGTCACGGCCACGACGCTCACGGTCGTCAAAGCGATCAGCGCGCGTTTCATACGAGCAAGTCCTCGCGGACGAAATGAGAAGAAGATGGGGGCGGGTTAAATACCAGAACCCCGCTCCGCTCGAAAGGGCAGTTGACCAACGAACGGACCGTTTTTCATCGGCGACAGGGGATTTGCCTTCATCTGATAAGGTTGGTAACCTAGGGAGATACAGCCCGTCGTTTTTCATCCCGCCCGATTGCCTCGCGGAGCGTCAGTCTCGACGTTCCTGGCATGGCCTGTTGATATCTATGACAGCATCTCCGGACTCGAATCGCTTCGACGTTTCCTTCGCGGTGCCGTTTGTCCACCGCCTGCGTTTTACCCAAGACGTGCTGGGAGCCGATTCGGGCACGTTGCTCGAACTGCTCGAGTCCTCGGAGGGAAAACTGCCCCGCGTGCAGTTCTGGATCGACGAGTGTTTGGCTCAGTCGCGTCCCGACTTGAAGCAACGCATTAATGCCTTTGTGCGCAACCACGGCGACCGCTTGATTAGCACCGGCAACGTGCAACTGGTTCCCGGCGGAGAAATTACCAAGAACGACATTCATATCCTGGAGCGGATGCTCAAGGTGTTCAACGCGGCCGACCTGGATCGACGTTGCTACGTGGTCGTGATCGGCGGCGGCGCGGTGCTCGATGCCGTCGGGTTTGCCGTGGCGATCGCGCATCGTGGCCTGCGGTTGATACGCTTGCCCACCACGACGCTTGCTCAGGCCGACTCCGGCATCGGGGTCAAGAACAGCGTCAACCTGTTCAACAAGAAGAACTGGCTCGGGACGTTCGCGGTCCCCTGGGGGGTGATCAACGACGCCGCACTGCTCGAGTCCCTGGGCGATCGCGATTTCATTTGCGGCTTTAGCGAGGCGGTCAAGGTCTCGTTGCTCAAAGACCCCGGCATGTTCACGCGGCTTTGCGACACGGCGGGTGCGATTCGACGCCGCGAGAAGGCCCCGTCACAAACGATGATTCGCGAATCGGCGCGTTGGCACTTGCAGCACATCACGCGCGGCGGCGATCCGTTCGAGATGAACGAGGCGCGGCCGTTGGACTACGGTCACTGGTCGGCCCATAAGCTCGAAACCATGACCCAGTTCGCGCTGCGGCACGGCGAGGCGGTGGCGATGGGCGTGGCGATCGACACGGTGTATTCGTCGCTCGCACACGGCCTCGATCCGCGCGATGCCCAGCGGGTGCTTGACTGCCTGGCCGATCTAGGCTTCAAGCTGCACGACCCGGCGCTCGATGACGCCGATCTGCTCTTTCAGGGCATGGAAGAATTTCGCCAGCATCTTGGTGGGCGGCTCACGCTAACCATGCTGCAAGCGGTTGGCCAGCCGATCGACGTACATGCGATCGACCGCGCGGGCATGCTCGAGGCCATCGAGCGCGTCTCGACGTTTGCCCGCGAGCGCCATGCCGAGACCCAACGGGTCGTGCATCGCGAAGAGCCTAGTTAGGGGCGCGTGTATCGCCCGGTGGGCTCGCGGCACAAATTGGCGTCGAGTGTATTCACGCGTTTAGCTTCCATGCCCGGCTCGGTGAGCGAACGCACGTCGGGAACACGCACGGTGATTTCATCGCGCGAAATTTGCTTAATCACGTCGACTTGCACGATCTCGATAAAACCGTTCGCGTTCTGGATCGCGGCGTAACGCTTGTTGGCTTGCAGTTTCAGGACGATGCATCCTTCGACGTTCGCCTGTTCGTAGGTGAACCAGATGCTGCCGTTGGCTCCCGACGGACTCAAATTGGCCAGTCGCGGATGCGGCTTGTCGGCAGGCGCGGTGAAGCGATGGGCACGATCAACCTTCAGTACGTGGGGCAGGGGCACTTGCGAGCCGCTCGAGGCAATCACGCCGTACCGAAACGGGGTCCCCAGCCGATTTTCGATGATGACGGTTCGCTTGGCCTCGGCAAACTCGCGCTCATAACGCAGCCGTTGCTCGTCGCGCTCCCCTTCGTTGAGCAACTCGGCGGGCGCGGGGGTTCGATCGGGTTGCGGCACCATCGCCGTCTGAGAAACGTGGCTGTGCAACTCGAACGGCGCGGCCGACAACGGTCGTCCAAGGTGCGTTGCCAGGATGAAAAGAGCAGCAACCCATAGCATGCGATTCATGTGCGAACCTACGGCATAAAAAGACAGAGACCTGATCTTGTCCGTCTCAAGTCTAGCTTACGGTTTACGCGCACGGTGAATCGCTGTCAAAACACGAAAATGCTAAAAAATCGACTCGTTATGCGGTTTTCGCTGAATCGCTTCCTGCCACACGTACCGCAGCGGGCCATACAACACAAACGCCGCGCCGATCATCGGCACCGCATAAGACCGGACGATCATGATCAGCATCAGCACAAAGATCAGGCCCACCAAGTGCGCAAAGCTGTGCTGTCCGCGAAATGTCTGGTTGACGATATGTGGATACGGGATGCGTGAGACCATCAGTGCCGCGACCAGCAATCCGAAAAATGGCAAAATCGTTTGCATCCATTGATCGATGCTCTGCGCGTAGCTGAGCGTGTTGGCGTCGTTGCGGAGCGTGTAGAACAAAATGGCGAAGCCGGCAATTGAGGCTGCCGCGGCCGGCGAGGGCAAGCCGCTGAAGTTCATGTGGTCGTCTTCTTCGTCGATCTCGGCATTGAACCGCGCCAAGCGAATCGCCGCGCAGGCCGCGAACGTCGCCGCGATTAGCCAGACCCGCTGCGAGTGCTCGAATGTATAAGTGGGGCAAAGCTTGACCAATAGAAACGCGGGGGCAACGCCGAACGTGACGACATCGCACAGGCTATCGAGCTGCGCGCCAAAATCGCTCGTGACCTTCGTGAGCCGGGCGACATGACCATCGAGCGCGTCAAACACCATCGCCAAAAAAATCAGCCAGCCGCTGAGCATGCAATTGTGAACCGGATCGTTTTTGTCCAACTGCTTGAACATGCCGACCGGACTCGACGGGGCAATCGCGACCGCCGTGGGAATGTCGGGCGAGGTTGGGGTCTCGACCCGTGCGGCCACGACGATGGCAAAGAACCCGCACACCAAATTCCCCAGTGTGAATAGCGCCGGCAACACGGCAATCGTGCGAAGGCGACTCATGATAAACTCCTAGCAAGAGGCTCGTCCGGATACTGAGCAAACACCGTGCTCCCGGCCGAGACGTTTTGTCCGACGGAGACCATGACCTGCACGCCCGGTTGATCGGGAATGAGAATTTCGGTGCGCGAGCCGAGCTTGATCATGCCAATTTTTGCGCCGCGCTCGACGACCTCGCCGCTGCGCAGCGCACAAACAATGCGTCGCGCGAACAGGCCGGCGATCTGGCGCACCACGATCTTGCGGTGCGGCGCAGCCTCTTCCTCCAGTCCAATCCACATGCTCTCGTTGAGCAGCACGCTCGTCGGGTTGAGTGCGTTGAGAAACTTGCCGGGCCAATAACGCAAACGAATCACGCGACTGCGCGCCGGGGCGCGGTTCAGATGCACATTAAAGATCGACAAGAAAATGCCAATCTTGATCGCTGGCCCAGCGATGAATTCATCGAACTCGACTCGCGAGACTTCGGCGATTTTTCCGTCGGCCGGCGAGACAATCAGCCCCGCTGCGGCAGGGATCGCTCGTCTCGGATCGCGAAAGAATGAAATGACCCAGATGAGGAGGAGCCCCGGAACAATCGCCGCGTACACGCTGAACTTCAGGCCGAGCGCAATGCACAGCATCAGCAGCGGAGTCGACATCAGCAGCGTTTCGGCCAACCCCCAGCGAGCCAGCCCGAGACGCTCACGGTATTGAAACGGATCGTCTGCTGCGGTCCAATCGGCCGTGCAGAGATTGCGGCAGTACTTCAAGTCGCGTGGGTCGAGGATCTCGTGCGGCGCGCCGTGCTCGTCGCCCGTCCGCTTGGCGGCCATCCTTCGCACATAGCCGCGGCGAAATGTTTTGAGCCACGCTCGGCGCCATTGTCCCCAGGCCAACTCGACTTGGTAGCAAAAACCGCCCCCCGGCTGAACACTGGTGATATTCTCCGGCAAGGGCTCGGGCGTGGCGCGTGCTGGCATCGTCTCGGCTTGGCTCATTCCGGCAAAAAGACACGGGGTGAACGGAGGTTTGTTGAGCCCCTCTATCGTATCGGGGCGGACGAGGCTTCGCCAGTTGGCGGTGGTTCGCCGCCGCTCAATCGCGCCGGCACCGGCAGCGCGATCGAGAATCGCGTCCCCCGCCCCAGTTCACTCTGCACGAAAATGGTGCCCCCATGCGCCTCGACGACCTTCCGTGTCGTGGGAAGCCCAAGGCCCGATCCGCCGGGTTTCGTCGAGTAAAATGTTTGAAAGATTTTGGCAATCGTCTCTTGGTCCATGCCGCAGCCGGTGTCGATGAGATGCACGGCGATGCCGCGCGGGGTCGCTTCGGTGATGACGACCAATTGCCCGCCATCGCTCATCGCCTGTTGGGCATTGAGCACGAGGTTCAACAATGCGCCGCGAAACTGTTCGCGGTCCAGTAGCACGAGCGGCAGGTCATGTTGCAGGTAGGGGACGATTTCGATTTTGTGTTCAATGGCTTGCGGCCGATAGAACTCGATCAACTGCTCCAGTTCTTCGTTCAGATTGGTCGGCACGAGTTTGAGTGGCCGAACGCGCGTGAAACTCAAAAAGTCATCGAGCACGGTTTGCAGCCGCTGACATTCGCGCTGCACCATTTGCACCTTGGCCAGGGCGCGACGCGTGCGGGGCGAGTCATCCTCGGCCAGGTCTTCGGCCAGCAATTCCATGTTCAGCCGGATCGTCGACAGCGGGTTTTTGATCTCATGAGCCAAGCCGCCGGCCAACCGCGCGATTTCGGTATAGGCATCCGTCAGCCGCTGATCGACGTGGTCGCTCGATGAGGAATAGGGAGGATTCATGGGGGGCGTAGCAGTGGCGGTCGAGTTCGGCACCTGTTTATTCAACTATTCTTCCTGTCTTGGTCGATTATTGCTAGTCCCAAGAAAGAACAACCGCTAACCTGGGAGTGACTTCGAACCCATCGAGGGTTGCTGGCCGGCTGCTGACTTCCTGTCGCGCAGCAATCAACGAATTCATCCCAAACCGTCAGCAGCTAAAAATCATGGCAACCAATTCTTGGTTGGCGAGAAAGACGCGGCAACACCTACAGCCCTATCTGGTCGAATACAAGCAGCATGTGGCGCGGGCGCTCGCTGCCCATATGCACAGCGGCTGGAACGTGCTTGACGTCGGTTGCGACGACGGCACCACGGCCGCGCTCATCCAGCAGCTCCAGAGCGGATTGGAATTCGAGGGGGTCGACATCCAGTCGCTGCGGGCGTGTAAAATTCCACGCAGTATTTACGATGGCCGCACGCTCCCCTTCGCGGATAACACGTTCGACGCCGTGATGGCTGTCGACATGCTGCATCACACGCGGCATATCGACGTGCTGGTCAACGAGATGGCGCGCGTGGCGCGGCATACGGTCATCATCAAGGACCATCTGACGACCGGGTTGATGTCGTGGTTGCTCGTCTCGGCCGGGGACGCGGTGACGAATATCCCGTTTGGCATTCCGTGCGCCTACAATTTCCCCACGAAGTTGCGTTGGCTCGAATACTTTAGCGCGGCGGGCCTGGAGGTCCAGAACTACGAAGACGACCTCGCGTTGCCCAAGGGCTGCATTCGTCGTTTTAACCCGCTATTTATTTTGAACAAGATGACTCCTGAGCAGGCCGTTGTTCCCTCGACGAGCACCATGCGTGCGTTGCTGCCGAAGTTGCCCCAAGGGGCCTGACAGGTTATGATCGGAGTGAAATATATGACGCCGCTGCTGGAAAGCGCGTGCGTCGCAATCACTCTCTCGGAACACGCAGCATGTTGGACATTGGCGGATTTCGCGCGCAATCGTGCCAAGGCCTGTCGCGTCGCTCGTTTGTCACGGCCGCTGCATCGCTGGGAACATTGTGGGGCGCGCAGGACACGCTGGCTGCGGCGGCACCCAAGGCCAAGTCGGTCATCTTCGTGTGGCTCTGGGGCGCGCCGAGCCACTTGGACATGTTCGATCCCAAGCCCGATGCGCCGTCGAGCTATCGGGGCCCGTTCTCGACCATCGCCACGCGCACACCGAGCGTGCGCTACACGGAACTGCTTCCGCGACTAGCCGCGCGCAGCGATCGCTTCACCCTCGTCCGCTCGAATCAAACGTCCAAGCCGGGCCATCCCGATGCTGGCAGCGTGGGGCTCACGGGCTTTGAAGACGACAATGGACCGATTCAGCCCAGCTTTGGTTCGATCGTGGGTCGGCACCGTGGCTATGGTCGGCTGCCCCCCTTCATGGCTGTCGGCAACGGCATTCCGCGCGACGTGGTCAAGATTGTCGATGGCTACGGTGGCGGACGCTGGGGCAAATCGTTCGACCCTTTTATGGTTCAATGCAGCGACGCCGGCAAGGTCGACATCCCGACGCTCAAGCTGCTCGACGATCTGTCGCCACGGCGACTCGATGACCGTCGTCTCCTGCTCGGCCAGATGGATCAATTGCGACGGCAAGTCGATCAGCCGCGGCTGCGCGATTGGCAGCAATCATTCGACTCGGCCTATGACCTGCTCGTGTCCGATGCGGCGCGCAAGGCGCTCGACCTGTCGTTGGAAAGTCCCGCGACGCGGGCTCAATTTGGCCATACGGCATTTGGTCAAAGCTGCCTGTTGGCGCGGCGGCTCGTCGAGACGGGCGTGCCGTTTGTGCAGGTGAATTGGAGCCAGTACGTCGAGGCGATGACCCCCAACTGTGACTTCGGTTGGGACACACACATCTACAACTTTGACCTGCTGCCCGATCGACACTGTCCGATCTTCGATCGTGCGTTCAGCGCATTGCTCGACGACCTGCACGACCGGGGGTTGCTTAAAGACACGCTCGTGGTTGCGATGGGCGAGTTTGGTCGCACGCCCAAGATCAACGGCAAAGCGTCGCGCGACCATTGGCCGCGCTGCTATTTCTCGCTCTGGGCGGGTGGCGGCGTGCAGAGCGGTCGCACGATCGGCGCCAGCGACAAATTGGGAGAAGACCCGATCACTCAACCCTTCACGCCGTTGATGGTGGGCACGACAATCGCCGAGTTGACCGGCATCGGCGCTCAGCAACGGGCCGAATTAGGGGTGCTCGACGGCGGACGGGTGTTGCATGAGTTGTTGTAAGCGTTGGTACGTTTGGGCCGTGCTGATGTTGCTCGGCGCGACGGCGACGGCCGGCGAGCCGCGACGGCTCACGCGCGACGGACAGTTCAAGTTCGACCTGACGTTTGCCCGCGGCGGCGAAGAGTTGCTGTACAGCCTGCAAGAGTCGCCGACACTTACCGTCCTGATGCGGCTCACCTTGGCCGATGGCACATGCACGCGGGTGCATCCCAACGCCGACAAGAATGAGTTCGAGCCGGCCATCACGCCCGACGGAAAATACTTGGCGTTCATACGCAGTCGCGCCAACCTGAACTTGGAGTTGGTCATTCGCAACCAGCTCACGCAGGACGACGCGATTGTCGATCCGGGCAAGGGCTTTGCCAGTTTGCGTCATCCGTCGTTCTCGCCCGATGGGATGCAGGTGATTTATGCGATGGCCCAGGACGCGGGGCAACCGCTGTTTCGCGTGACGAACAAGGCCACGTCGCAGGTGAAAATCACCGAGGGGAACAGTTTGAATATGTGGCCGAGCTATTCGCCCGACGGTCGGCGAATCGTGTTTGGCTCGGATCGGGACGACAATTTTGAGCTGTATGTGATGAACGCCGACGGCAGCCAGGTGCGGCGGCTCACGAATCGACCGCAACGCGACATGCGTCCCCGTTGGTCGCCCGACGGACAGTGGCTCGCGTTCACTTCGACCGCCGACGGCAACGAGGAGATCTATCTGCTCCAGGTCGAGACAGGGGAGCTGCGCCGACTCACGCAGCACATGGAGCGCGACGACTTTGCCGCCTGGCATGGGGACGGTCGGCATATCGCGGTGGTGAGCGAGCGCGATGGCGAATTCGACGTCTGGCTATATGACGTCTCGACGGCCATTAAAGTGCCAGCGGAAAATCGCTGAGCAACTCGACGCCCGTGGGGGTAACGAGATAGTCATTTTCGAGTCGAATGCCGGCCCGCAGCAGCGTTTCGTGGTAGAGTCCCGGCTCGGCGGTGAAGACGTCCCCGACCTCGAACGTGTCGTCCCAGTGGGGGTTTAAGTGCGGCGCTTCGTGCGGGAACAGGCCGATACCGTGCCCCAGATGATGGTTGAACACGCCCCGTTCGCTGTGCCGATCGAGCATGGCCTGGGCTTGCTCGAAGATCGCCTTGCAGCGGATGCCTGGCCGGACTTCGCGCTGCACCATGTCCAGGACCTCGGCGAGAGCCGAGGCGGCGGCGTGTTGCTCGTCGGTTGGGCGACCGTTGACGGCGATGGTCCGGCAGTTGTCGGCAAAGTAGCCGCGAAAGGCGGGTCCCAGGTCGAGGATATAAAGTTCGCCGTCTTGCGCGAGGCGGCCATGACGGGGTGGCCCGCCGCGAGCGCCGCACTGATAATCGTTCCCCGTCCCGGTGAGCATTTCACCCAGGGAATCGACCGCGACGGCTTGCAGGGCATTGAACACGTCCAACTCGCTGATGCCGGGGCGAATGATTTCGCGCGCCCGGGCATACATCTTGCCTGTGGCGGCGATCGCCTTGCGCAATCGGGCCAACTCGTCGACGTCTTTCTTGCGCCGCAAACGAAACAACTCGGGCTCGACATCGATCGTGGTCGCCGAGAGGGCGCTGGACACGTGAGGGCAGAAGCTGGAGAACTCGACGCCCAAACGGCGCGGCAGCTCGTGTCGCGCCAGCGCCGCGACGAGCACGGCGCTTGACGCTTGCCGCTGGTCGTTGCGAAGCGTCGAGTGCCATTGAGCGTCGTAGGTCAAAAATTCGTCAGCGGCATGAACGGGGCGTTGCTTCTGTGGACACACGAGCAGGCAATGTCCTTGCGCCGATAACGCCGCGGCCGGCTCGAAGACCGGTCCAAAGTATGCGCCGGTCAGCCACTGCACATGCTCGCGGCGCAACACGATCGTCCACGACACGTCGAGCCGCTGCATCACCTCGATCAGTCGCGACTGCCGAACACGGCACAGATCCACTTGGGTGTCCAGTAAATCGCTCATCATCCTGCCGTCTCTCGAGGGTCGCCGAATTCGTGAAGCACACGTCGCCGGACAGCGTACCGTGGAAGCGGCGACTCAACAAGCGGCCGTGATTTGCGCTAGCCGATCAGGACGAAGGGGCCCGTGATCGTGAGGACGTAATTCGGATTTTGCACCAATCGCGAATCATTGCCGCCGTTGAGGCTAAAAGCATTGACGAACGCAAAGCCGGAGACCGATGCGGTCAAGGTCGGCATGGTGAGGATGGCGAAGTAACTGGCGGCGTAGAGGAAGTCATCTCCCGACGAATCGATGAGCGAGACGGTGTCCGTGCCACCGATGGTCGAGAGTGCGGAAATTTGCTTGAAGTTCCAGGCTTGATTGGAATAGGTCGGCGCGGCGGCCGGTCCGGCGAAGACATAGGATACCTGAGACGTGATCACGAAATTGTCGTTGGCGGCGGAGTCGTAGAGTTGCGCCTGATCCGAGCCGCCAAAGACCGCGAGCGCGACGAACGAGTCGAAGTCGGTGGTCTGATTAAAGTAGCCAAAGCCCGACATCACGCTGTAGTTTGAGAGCCCGACGTATTGGTCGTCGCGATCCGAATCGTAGAGCACGGCGATATCGTAGCCGCCGTTGCCAAAGGCATAGACATTGCCGAAGCCGGTGGCCTGGGCATAGTAGTTCGTCGAGCTAATGATGGTATAGGCGGGCACGGCACCGAGTACGTCATCGCTGACGCTGCCATAGATTTGCGCCGAGTCATTCGAGCCCGAGGCGAAACCGAACAAGCTCTTGAAGTAGCTGGCGCGATTGGTGAACCCGCTGCCTTGCATGGAAGCGCCGCCGGGTTGAGCAATGAACGTCTCGGCTCCGGCGGGCGTGTCGAACAACTGCGCGACATCAGCGCCGCCGTTAACGGTGTAGGCGTCGATGACTCCGAAGCTGCTGAGCAACAGGCGTTGGCCGCTGCCGACCATGAAGCCGGAGTTCGCCAAGCCGTAATAGACATCGTTACCGGGCGTGTCATAAACCTGACCGGTATCGACGCTTTGTCCAAAGACGATGATCGTTTGCGCGCCACTGCCCTCGACGCTATAACCCGACGTGGAGTTGGTAATGTTCACGCGATAGGTTTGCAGCTGCACATTGTCGGCCGTCGCGGCTGTTTGTATGGAATAGCTGTCGAAGCCGCCGCCGGTGATCAGCCGGATGGGCATGTAAGGGAAGTTGGCACTGGTGTTCGTGTCGACGATCGCGGTCCCGTTGACGTTGAGGTTAATGTTCCCGCTGGTGAGCGAGAGCGCGACGACATCGTCAGCGGTGGTGCCGGTGATGATCAGCGTGCCTGACTCGACGCTGACCAGGTTGCGGACGCTGACCGCAATGGTGGCGCTTGCTTGCTGGGCGGGGCCGGGCGAGAGCTCAGAGTCGTTGACGGAAATTTGAATTTGCGCGTCGCCGCTGTAACCGACGTCGGGCGTGAACAACAAGCCCAGCAGGTCCGAGGTCACGTCGCTCGTCGTGCCGTTGAAGATCAGCGTGCTGGTGCCATTACCCGACAGGTTCGTCAACCCCTGGGCCGATCCGAGCGTGAGGACTCCGTGCGAGGCTTGCAGGGTCACGGCCACGGTGGCCTGGGGCGAAGCGCTGTCGGATTCAACATCGCTGATCGTGATGGCGTTGTCGACCGCCGACGAAAAAACGAGTCCTCCGCCAGGTCGTACACCTTGAGCAAACGGCACTCGAATGACGGGTGGTGTGTTCACGGGCGTGATGGTCAATTGCGCCGACGCCGTATTCAGGCTGAAGGCGGACAGCGAGTTGGCCTGCGAAGCGTCCTGATAGGTTCCGCTCATGCCAAGCGTTTGGTCCCAAGCTCGAAACGAAATCGCCGCGGTCTTGAGGCCGGAGAGGTTGGCATTGGGCAGCAAGCGAATGCGGGTCAGCGCGTCGGCGGGCAACAAGAGCGCGTGGGTATCGGCGGCGGCATTAACATAGCGCCACGTGCTGCCGCCGTCGAGCGTATATTGCCACGCGCCCAGCGATGTGTCGACATTCGTCAGCGCGATGCCTTTGGGGTCATTGACGTTGAAATCGACAATCGCCTGGGGAGACGACGAAGCCAGCAGCGCTGTGACGAGCGTGCCCGAGTTGTCCGAGTCGTTCTCGGCCAGACTCGTCATGGAGAACGTGCCCGAGATGTCGAGGAACGGTGCCACGTTACCGATCGCCAGGTTGCCGAAGGTGACGTTGTTGACGGCCGCCGGCGGGAGCAGCGAGAGCGTGTACCCGCCCGAGGTGTTGGGCGCGACATCGAGCGTATGTCGGTAGATGTCGAACTGGTTCAGCGTGCCATTGAGGTTATTGTTAGTCGAGTTTGAATTGTCGGGCCAGTAGGTTTCGACCACGCCATTGACGAAGGCGACTCCGAGCCGATTTCCGAGTTGATTGGGCAAGGCGTTTAAAACGTTGGCGTTGATGTTACCGTTGGACAAAACGACGTTGGGGGCGACGGTCTGTCCGCCGTCGGTGATTAAGGTTCCCCAGGTACGGACCGTGGTGTTGGCCAAGTTGTTTCGGCCATCGAACCAGGCGACAAAGATATTGCCGGTGGTCGCGTCGAGGGCGGCGTAGGGCAAGAACTGCGCGGTCGAGGTACCGTCATCGTTGACCTGTTGCGGCGCGCTCCAAGTTTGCCCGTTGTCGTCCGAATACTTGATGAACACATCAAGATCGTTGCTCTCGGCAGATGATTCGTCGCTGTAGATCAGGTAGGCCCGATTGGGAAAACTGCCCGCGGTCTGGTTCCAGAGCACGGTTTGTCCGGCGTTGACCCCCTTGGTATTCATCGGGGTGATGGTGTCGGCAAAGCCGACATTCGTGTCTGAAACGGCGGTGATGGTGGCCGCGTTGCTGAACCGCAGGGGTCCGGTGCCGTCGGTGTCTTGGGCGACCATGATATTTGCCGGGCCTTGCGGATTGGAGGCACCGCTGGGGACCTGATAGGTGAGCAACGCGGCCCCCGACGTGCCGATGGCCACGCTGGGGAACTGCGCGCCGACGCTACCAGGCACGAAATCGATCGTGAAGGGGCCACTCGTTCCCCCGGCGATGGTCGGCGCACTGGCTGCGTAGGCGAGCGTCGATGCCCCCGAGGACCCGATGTAAGCCACCCAAACTTCATTGTTGGAGGCGGTGACGGAGACCGAAGCCCGTGTTGAGCCGGAGGTAAAGCCGGTGGGAAACTGATTGAGCAGCGTAAAGGTTTGTCCCGCGTCACGGCTGAGCAACAGATCGACGGTGCCGTTGAGGTCGACATACCCGACAAACAAATTGCCGAGATTATCCCAGGCGGCTGACGGCGCACTGGTGGCTTGAGGCAACGTCCCACTGCGAAACGCCAGCGAGCCACTCGCATAGGTTTGTCCGGCGTCGCTGGTCCGGGCGAAGGTCAGTTGGTTCGAGCTGCCCGGGCCATTGGTGTCTGTAGCGAAGAAGATGCGCTGGTTGGTGTCGTTGGGATCAATGGCGACGGTGGGGTCGAACTGATTGCCCGAGAGTCGCGCGGCATTGGTGACTAAATTGACCGTGGGAACGTTGATGGTCAGGCTGCTGGGGATCGAGCGATTGATGCGGATTCGCCGCGTGTCGACATCCAGCGTGGAGCCCAGCCCGGCATTGTTGGTGGGACTATTGCCGTTGTCGGCCCAGGCCACGGTGACTTCATCGGCATCGAAGGCCACGCCCAGCCGAGAGCCAAGCTGCAGCAACCCGGTGGCGGACGTGCCGGCATCGGTCCGTGAGGCGCTGCTGATCAATTGATTGGTCGTGATAATGCCGCCGCCGTTGTAGATCAGGCTGCCATACACGTTGACGGTGTTGTTGCCCGGGCTGTTGCGGGTGTCGTACCAAGCCGCGAAGATGTAGCCGGTGAGATTGTCGATCGCGGCGCGGGGCATGAACTGCGAGGCCACGCTGATGGAGTTGACTCGTGAGGGGAGCGACCACGATGCGCCATCGTTGACCGAGGAGACAAAGTTGATGTCAAAATCACCCGACTCGTTGGGAGTTTCCGTCGTGTAGAACAGATAGACTCGTCCCCGGGCGGGGCCATTGCTGCGATCGACGAGCAAGGTGGGCGCGGCATCGATGCCGTTGCGCGTGAGCGCGAGCAGGGTGTCCGCCTGTCCCACATTGGTTGTCGTGACACTCACGGGGGCCTGAAAGATTTGGCTCCCCAGTCCGTCGGGGTCACGCGCGACCATGAGGGTCGTTAATCCTTGGGCGCTGGTGCCCGACTGATACGCAACGAGCACGTCGCCAGCGGTGCCGATGGCCAGGCTGGGGACGGCGCCGGAGAGGCTCCCCCCGGCCACGCTTTGCTGTTGTTGCATGGTGCCGAAGACACCGGTCCCCAGCACGGGCGTGCCGGCCGCGTAAATACCGGGAGCCGCTCCACTCGTGGTGTTGTAGCCGATCCAGACCTGGTCGTTGGCCGCGGCTAACGCGACTTCGGCCGTGGTGCTGCCGGCATTTTTGGAGCTGATCAGATTAAAGGTTTGTCCGGCATCGACGCTGTAGGCCAGGACCACCTGCTGGGACACGCTGCGATAGGCCAAGAACAAATTGCCGTAGTTGTCCCATGCCAAGGCGGGGCTGCCCGACGCCTGGGGAAGCGACCCAGTGCCCGTGGCGATATAATTCGTGGTATACGTCGCGCCGCCGTCACTCGACCGCGAAGCCACCAACTGCGCGCCATTGTCAGAGGAAACCACGATCTGTTGCTGGGCGTTATAGGGATTGATCGCGACCGCCGGCTCGAATTGATTCCCCGTCAAGAACGTGGCGTTACGAATGGGACTCGAAACGATGCTGACATTCACGGGGCCGGTCTGTTGCCAGTTGGTCTGTTGCACGAACGACACGGACGTCGAGCCAGGCGGGACCGGCGTGATGACAAACTTGCCGACCGAGTCGGTCGTGGACGACGGTTCGTTGGCGTCGAATTGACCATTCAGGTTCGTGTCGACATAGACGGTGAATCCAGGCACGCCCAACTCGTTCGACTCTTGGAATCCGTCGGCATTGGCGTCGTTATAGAGTAGGCCCGTGATCGCGCCTGGGTTCAGTCGATAACCGAAATTGACAAGCGTTCGTTGTTCGTCGGTCGCCAGCGTGATGGTCTGGCTGCTGGGGCTCGGGATCGTGGCCACGGTCGAGGCGGGAATGGTGGCCTTGATGTTGAACGAGGCCGCCGGCAGATTCACGAATGAATAGCTGCCATCGACGGCGGTTTGCACCTGATACTCGCCATTGACGCTGTTGGTGAACGTCAACGAGAAATTGTTCAAGATGCCGACGTCGCCCGCCGCCCGATCGGCGATTTGCAATCGCCACGTGCCGTTGATCGACTCGCCATTCATGGCCGACAGCGGCGAGGCCGGTTGGAAGCTGCCGGTGAACGGAGCGGACGCACTATTGATCGACGACGCCGCGGCATCGTCGAGCACGGTGTTCGTGAAATTTTGGCCCGTCTGGCCACCGAGACGTGACACCAACGTGACCGTTGTCCCCGCCGGGCTCACCAGATAGATGTCGAGATCGCGGTCCAGGGTGTGCGTGATATCAAAACTGACCGTCACCTTTTGGAGGGTTCCCAGGACGTCGGACACCGGCAGGTCGATGGTCGTCGTTTGCAGATCGGGGAGCGTCGCCCCAAGCGTGGGAGAGCTGATCAAAATCGGGCCGCTATCGACGACGCTGTTGAGATTGCGATCAATGTAGACGGTTCGACCCACGGTACCGGTGTCTTGGCCGTTGATGAAGCCATCGGCGTTGAGATCGTTGAACACAAAGCCCGAGATCGAGCCGTCGAGCACGCGGCGCTGTTCGAGCGACTCGAAGTAGCCACGGAAATGCGGCTTGCGGCGACGCGACGGACGGCCGAACAAAACCCAGGACCAGTCCCAAAGCCTAGACCAGAAGCGCGAAACTCGACGACGTGGGCGCATAGAAGAGAGTTCCCGACGAGATTGCCTACCAATCCTCGACGATAGGCACCCTGCGCAGTCAGGTCAAGAAATATGTTTTGAACCGTCCGCGATTCCCGAACAAACCGTAACAGCTTGCCCTATAAGGGGGAAGGTTCTAGCCGTACTCGGTCCTAACGAGTCCCCCGAGCCCGTAGGGCGACTCGCGGCACAGCTCAAGGCCCCCTCGCTGCCCAATGCCTTGAAGTCCAAACATGGGGCCCCGACGAATCCACCCCTACGATGTGAGCAGACACCCCCTGCATGGGCTTGAGCAGATTCGCTCCCGACGGTTGGCCCAGCACGCTGACGGCGGTGGCGAGGCTATCGGCCAGGATGCCGCTTGGGGCAACCATGGTGACCGTCAATCGGTTGGTCAGTCCGAGCCCCGTTCGTGGATCGACGATGTGCGAATACCGCTTTCCATCCAATTCGACGTACTGAAATGCGTCCCCCGAGGTGGTCAGCGAAGCGTTTTCCAAAGTCACGTATTGTCGCTGGGGCTGACCGTCGGCCGAGTACGAGTCGATGGCGACGATCCAGCCTGCTTTGCCGGGCGGAGCACGTCCGACGACGACATCGCCACTGGCGTCGACCATCGCCCGATCGACACCGCGCTCCCGCAGCACTTTCAACATTTCGTCGGCGGCATAGCCGGCGGCAATTCCACCTAAGTCCAGTCGCATGCCGGGTTTGGCCAGACGAGCCGTGTGTGTTTTTTCGTCCAAAACGAGATGCTTATACCCGGTCGCCTCGCGGGCCGCGGCTAGGCTGTCGGTCCCTGGAAACTGTTTGTACCGCCGGGCTCGCCGCCAGAGTCGGGTGAGGGGGCCGACCGTCACGTCGAATGCGCCGTCGGTCTGTTGCGCCAGTCGTTGTGCAAAACTGAGCACCGTCCAAAGATCGTCGCTGATCGATACGTCGCGTCCCGTGCCGGCCGTGGCGCTCAAGCGCGTTAACTCGCTATCGTCCTTGTAATCGCTCATGCACTGGTCGAGCTGCGCCAAGCGGCGGTAGGCCGCCTCGGCCGACGAATTTGCGAGCGGTTCGTTCGCGGCGTACAATGTCAGCTTGATCGGCATCCCCATGTGGACCTGCGAGAACTCGTATCGCTCAAGCTGCGAATTTTCGCTGGCGATGGCCATGTAACCCATCGCCCAACACGCGAGCCCAATGGCACAATAGCGGTGAAGGTGAGCGAGCATGGTGGATTCCCAATGAGTGCGCGAAGTTGTTGAGTGTCACGGCCGCGCGAATCTGTTACCCCTCTAGCCTAGGTAGTTTGTCGATGCGGCAGCAAGTGTTTTGTGTCGTCCTGTTGTCAAGTTTGCTTGGTGCGTGTGCCCCGGGCTGGGCCAAAGGCCCGATCCTCCCGATCGCCAACAGCGAGGCGACGACCGAAGCGCAGATGAAGCCCTACACGGATGTCATCACCAGTTCCAAAGCGCGTTTTGACATGGTGCCGATTCCCGGCGGCAAATTTGCGATGGGGAGCCCCAGCGGCGAGGCGGGTCGCGGCGACGACGAAGGGCCCGTCCGCGAGGTGTCGATCGCCCCGTTCTGGATGGGCAAGCACGAGGTCACCTGGGACGAGTTTGAAGTCTTCATGTTCAATCTCGACATCGAGCGTCGCAAGGCGCTACAAGAAGCGTCGACCGACAACGACCAGCAGGCCGACACGCTCTCACGCCCCACCAAGCCTTACACCGACATGACCTTCGGCCTGGGCAAGGAAGGCTTTCCGGTCATCAGCATGACGCAGCACGGAGCCAAAAAGTATTGCGAATGGCTGTCGGCCAAGACGGGACGCTACTACCGCTTGCCCACCGAGGCCGAGTGGGAGTACGCCTGCCGCGCGGGGAGCAAGACCCCGTACTCATTTGGCGACGACGCAGCGAAGCTTGGCGAGTATGCGTGGTTTGGCGGCAATAGCAACGACAAGCCCCAACCCGTCGGCAAGAAAAAGCCCAATCCCTGGGGCTTGCACGACATGCATGGCAACGTTTGGGAATGGTGCGCTGACGGCTACGCGGCCGATTTTTACGCCAAAAGTGCTGGTCCGATTGTAGCCAACCCGCTCAATGTGCCGAAAAAGGTCGAGCCTTGCACGGTCCGCGGCGGGGGCTGGGACTGTGACCCCGCCCAGTGCCGTAGCGCGGCTCGATTGGCCTCCACCATCGACTGGAAAATCCAAGACCCTCAATTACCCCAGAGCGTGTGGTACTATACCGACGCTCAGTTCGTCGGTTTCCGCGTGGTTCGTCCGCTCGTCGAGCCCAGCGACGACGAGAAGAAGAACTACGGTTTCGAGGACACAAGTCGCAAGTAAATGCTGAATGCGGAATGATGAGTGATGAATGTGCGGAACGCTGGCGCGATTCGCATTCATCATTCATCATTCAGCATTCCCTCCCCTCCCTTAGCGAGACATTGACCATGAGTGACCAAGGAAAGGTTGTGACATCCGGCTTGGTGCTGCCTTCGCGGCGCGAGTTCATTCAAACGAGCGCCACGGCCGCCGGCGTGGTCGCGGCTGGCATGTCGCTGAGCCGCGTGGCGCATGCCGCCGGCAGCGACGAGATCAAGATCGGCTTGGTCGGCTGCGGTGGTCGTGGCTCGGGCGCGGTCAAGAACGCGCTGCAAGTGCCGGGCGTCAAGCTCGTCGCCGCTGGCGATATCTTCGAGGACCGCCTCAAGTCGGGACTCGCCAATCTCTCGAAGGATCCGGCCACCAAGGACAAGATCGACGTCCCCGCCGAGCGTCAGTTCCTCGGCTTCGACGCCTACGACAAAGTGCTCAAGTCGGGCATCGACCTTATTATTCTCGCCACGCCGCCGGGCTTCCGCCCCAAGCAGTTCGAGGCCGCCGTCAAGGCCGGCAAGCACGTCTTCATGGAAAAGCCCGTCGCCACCGACGCGGCTGGCGTTCGCACGGTGCTTGCCGCCGCCGAAGAGGCCAAGAAGAAAAACCTCGGCGTCGGGGTCGGCCTTCAACGCCGCCATCAGCCGGTCTACCTGGAAACGATCAAGCGTTTGCAGGACGGCGCGATCGGCGATATCCAACTGACCCGCGTGTACTGGAACGGCCAGACACCGTGGGTCAAGCCGCGTGCCGACTTGGAAAAGATGTACGGCCGCCCGCTGACCGAAATGGAGTATCAACTCCGCAACTGGTACTACTTCACCTGGGTCTGCGGCGATCATATCGTCGAGCAGCACATCCATAACATGGACGTCATCAACTGGCTGAAGAACTCGCACCCGGTCAAGGCCAACGGCATGGGCGGTTGCGAGGTCCGCAAGGGACCCGACTACGGCGAGACCTTCGATCATCACTTCATCGAGTTCGAATACGCCGATGGCTCGCGGATGTTCAGCCAGTGCCGCCATATCCCCGGCTGCTTCAATAGTGTGAGCGAACATGCTCACGGCACCAAGGGAACGTGCAACATTGGCGCGGGCCAGATCAACCTCAATGGCAGCAGCGACGCCTGGAAGTTCAAGGCCGAAAAGGGCTCCAAGGGCAATCCCTACGACATCGAGCACGACGACTTGTTCGCCAGCATCCGCAGCGGCAAGCCGATCAACGAGGCTGTCGCCGGAGCTCACAGTTCGATGACCGCCATTCTCGGCCGCATGGCGACCTACGGCGGCAAGGAAATCACCTGGGACTCGGCGATCAACTCCCAGATCGCGCTCGTGCCCGAGGTGTTGGCCTTCGACGCGCCCGCTCCCACGCCGCGGCGTGCCGTGCCGGGCCAAACGTCGGTCGTCTAAGCAACTCGTTTTGCCAGCCACTGGGGTTTCGATAGGTTCCAACGCCGGCTCGGAAATTGCTCCGGGCCGGCGTTTCCCTTTCAAGGATCATGCGTCACGCGATGCGAGTCCTCCGCACGATGATCGCGCTGCTCATGCTGAGCCAGACGGCTGACGTCGTCCGCGCACAGGGACTCTCGGCGACCCGTTTCTTGGCCGCTTGGGCCGACGGCACCCGGAGCACCGGTTACGAAGTGCTCGACTGGTCCTGGGCAGACAAGCAACCACGGCTCGGCGATCGGTTGCTGTTCGACTCGGGGGGCCGCGTGCGCTGGCTGCGCGACACGACGCTCGAAATCGTCTCTCCGCCGGCCTTCATCGAGTTTGTCGGCGGCGATCGCTTCCCCGGCAAGCTCGTCTCGTTTGCCGCGGAACAGTCGTTGCCCGCGCTCCCCACGCCGGTTCATCTCTTGGTCGAGCCGCTCGCCAACTACGATCGCCCGGCCACGCCGACGCGCAATACGATTCGAATTCTCCCACAATTTTTGCGCCGGATCGTCTGGGAGCCGCGCGGCGGCGATCATTATCGACCAGGGACGGCCTTGTGCCGCGATGGCCGATTGCTCGACTTTCGCTCGCTCCGCTGGCAACCCACCGGTGTCCGCGTGCTGAACGACTCAGGAACGCAAACGCTCGTTTGGGAAGAGTTGGCTGAACTGCATCTGCCGCAACTCGACCACTGGGAATCGCTCTACCAGCAACGCGCGATCCTGAGCCCCTCGGCACGCAGCCCGTTGCTGCGCGTCGCCGACTCGCAGGGGCTCTTGGCCACTACCTCGACCGAGCGCTTTCAGGCCATCAGCGTCGGCCGCGAATCGGACCCCAAGGATTGGTACCATATCGTTCAGCCGGCCTGGTCGCTCGATGCCCTGTACGTGCCACACCGCCGCATCCGGCAACGCACCTTTTTTGCGCTGCACGAGGTGCCGCTGACCTTGCTGACGCCGCTCCGGTCGTCGCATCGCTCGGTGGTCTCATCCGCCTGGACTCGTCCGCAACTGGACGCCTCGGTTCAGGGCACGCCGCTCGTCAGCGGCCAAGACGAATACGGCTGGGGACTCGGCGTGCATGCCCAACACGAACTCGAATTTGAAATCGCCGCCGAGGCACGCACCTTTCGCACCAAAGTCGGTCTCGATCAGTTGAGCGGCACGGGCGGCTGTGCCCGGGCGCTGGTCTATCATGGCTCGCTGCAAAGCGAACCGCTCTTTGAAAGCCCGCTGCTGATCGGCAGTCAAACGGTGTTCGACACGCAGCGCATGGCGTTGGCCCCGTCGCTCTCGGGCCGCTCCCGATTGATTCTTGTCGCCGACGCGGTTCATAAGCCGCCGGTGCGTGGCGCCGACCCACTCGACGTTCGCGATCTGGTCGACTGGCTCGAACCGATGCTCGAGCTCAATCCGGAAGAGGCGTATCAGACCGTCATGGCGCGGCGGATGGGCGCGCTGCGCGAGGCCGAGGGCTGGAAGATCGTCGACGCCGCCTGGAACGATATCAAGCTCAGTCACGTGCTCTACCCGCATGCGTTTCGACCGGTCTTGCAAGGCAGCAGCGACGTCGTCTCTTTGGAGCACACGCTGACCGCACCATCCCCCAATGCTCGGCTGGTGATTTGGGCGGGGCAGCCCCCCCGGCCTCCGCAGTCCGGTCGAATTGCCGTGTCGATCGATGGTCAAGCCGTGTACGAAGGCGCGTTGAGTGTGATTGTCGATCCGACAAAAGTGACTCCGTTGAGTATTCCGGTCCCCGAAGGGGCCAAGAGCGACCGACAGGTGCGGATTCGCTTTTCGCTCCCACCGACCGGTCAACTCGACTGGCGCGGAGCCGCGATCCTCGCCGCCCCTTGAATCTCGGCCCTGCGGCTCTGCTTCTGCTGGCAGTTTCTGCGCCGATGAATTAGCATGGATGAGCCACGCCCGCCCCGCCTTGCGCTCTCCCACCAACCTCGGTCGTTTGCACCGCTTATGTCCAGCCCGCTCGAACCATCGCGCGCCGACGAATCCGCTCCTCGACAGGCACCCCCGCTCGAAGCGGTCGACTCCGAGTTGATCGCGGCGGCCGCCCGGGGAGACCGTGAGGCGTTCTCGCAACTCGTGCTGCGACACCAGCGGATCGTGTACGGCTATCTCCGCGCCCGCACGCTGCACTCGCACGACGCTGAGGACATGACCCAAGAGGTGTTCCTGCGTTGCTACCAGTCGCTGAGCCGCTTCGATGCCTCATGCGATGTTATTCCCTGGCTGCTGGGCATTGCCCGCAATTCGCTCCGCGAGTTTGTCCGTCGTGTTCGCCGCAAGCGCGAGGTGGCCTGGACCGCCATGTGTCTGGAACTCGACGATGCCGCTCCACGCTGCGATGGGGTCATGGGCGAAATGACCGACGAATTGCCAACGTGTCTCGACGCGCTGGGGGCCAGCGCGCGGCAGGCCATCGAGATGCGCTATGACGCTCGACTGCGGTTGGCCGAGATCGGCGAGAAGCTGCGTCGCAGCGAGGGTGCCGCCAAACTGCTCATGTTCCGGGCACGCCAAGCGCTCAAATCTTGCTTGGACCGAAAGACGGCAAGGAACGACGCTTGACCGACGATGAACTGATCTGCCTGCTGGCGGAAACACCTCTGGACGAGCTCTCGGTCGAGCAGATCGAGCTGCTGCGAGTACGCTCCGCGTGCTCCGCCGAGGTCCACGCGGCCTTGCTGTCCCAGTTGCAGTTCGACGAGGTTGCGCACGCTTCGCTGGGGCGGGTCGAGGTCCGTACCGTCGACATCTATGCCCTGGCCGACCGCACGCGACGACGGTTGCGCCGCTGGGCAGTGCTGTCGGTATTACTGGTGTTGGCGGGCTTGGCCAGTTGGTTCGGCTCGCGTCAGGAGCACGAGCAACCGCCGATCGTCGCCGTGCCGAGCCCCGAGCGCCCTCTCCCCACGATCGACACGACCCCCTCGACGGTCGTCGTCCCTCCACCCACCCCGGCCTTGGACCCGCTCGCCTCGAAGACGCCAGCGGTCGTGCCGGACGAGGGAACTGAGAAGGTGCCCCTCGCGTCGCCGAAACCGGCCGACGACGAGCCGTGGCTCGCCGCGCTGCGCGGACCCGAGCAATCGTTCGAGCAGGTCGCTTACTCGGCCGCGCCAAGTGCCGCCAAGCAAGCTTCGCAGGGAGCGCAAATCGCCCGCTGGTTTGAACCCATCGGCAAGGGGCGTACCGCGCTCGAAGCGATCCGCGACGGCTCGCGTCGACTGGCCATGTACGACACCAACCGGCTCCGCGCTCCGTGGTCGAGTGGCTACGCGCTCCGCATCGCCTTCGCGCCATCACGCGCTCCCAACTGGCTCTACCTTTGGCAGGGCACGCGCGGCGTGGCCTTCGAGTACGACGAACGCGCGGCCTCCAGTTGGGCCGCCTATCAGGTCCAGCGCAAGCCCGGTGACCTCGAACCCAACGTATTCGCGTTTCATGGGCACGATGGCGATCGGTTCCGTCGTCAGTACGGCGGTGTCATCGAGCTACGCTACCAACAAGGACGGGTCGTGCTCAGCTCGGGCGACATCTTGCTCAGCGCAATCGACATGCCCCAGGCACCAACGGAAATCGTGCTCAACAGTCCGGGCAACCGCGTCCCGCTGGCGATCACGGGCATCGAACTGGTCAAGTCGGCACCGTTTCCTGAGCACAAACTGCCCAAGCTGGCCGCGCCGGTCGCCCCCCAGCCGATCGACCTTACGTGGCACACCACCTTGCTGGGCAATGCCAAGTTCCACAAAGAGCCCGACGGCTCGGTGACCCTCTCGGCCGAGAATCTCGACCAGCCGGTGATGGTCTGGGGCACCCCCTCAACGCCGACGCTCGGACAATGCACGCTGTGCATCGAAGGGGTCGACCCGGGTACCGGCGTGTTCGTGGGGGACGAGCAGGCCAAACGCATGTTGGCCGTCGGGGTGTTTAGTCATCGCCGCTCGCGCGAGCCGCTGCTCATCTTGTCCCGACTGGGCGAAACCACAACCGAGACCGAGCCGGCGATCGATCAACAGCCGCTCCCCTGGCTGGGGCCTCGCCAATGGTTGCGATTCACCAGCGCCTTGGGGGGCATGCGCGTGCAGACGAGCGTCGACGGTCTTCATTGGGGCGATGGCTTTGATGGCCGCCTCGATCAAAACTGCCCGGTGCAGGCCGTCGGATTACAGATCAATCGGGGCAAGTCGGCGCGGCAGATTCGTCTGCGTCACGTGGCTTGGCAGCCGTTCACCGCGCTCGAGCAACTCGCCCCGCCTCAATACGCGCCGCAATTCAGCCAACTCGACGAACACAAGGACCTGGGCTCTTGGTATTCAACCATGCTCGCCACCCAGCCCGAGGGCCTTGAACAAGTCGCGTGGCGCGCGGCCTGCGCGGTGCATACGCTCCGCGTGGCTCAAACGCTCGAACTGCGTCGCGAAATTTGGTCGGCTCTGCTGAAGTCCGTCACCAACGGCTCGTATGACGCCCGGCAGCGCCGCGCTTTGCTGACCGAACTCTCTTGGTTCGTTCCCGTGTCGGGCGGAACGCCAGCGCGTGAGTGGCTCGACGCGCTCGAGCGCTCCTGCGCGCTCGCCTGGCGACAAGGGGAACCGCGCCCCTACACGCTACTGCACGACATCCTCAGCGAGACGCCGGGGAGCGCGTGGTTCATTGATGTCAGCATGCCCGGCGCGACATTAGCTCAGCAGGAGATTCTCGAGCAGGTGCTCGCGGCACGCTGGGATGAGGCCGCCGACTCGATCCGACTCATCCGTTGGGCCACGACCGACGGGCTGGAACGGCGTTTCTCGTTCATTCGTTCACCGTTGCCAAAATTGCTCAACTGGGCCGACGCACTCGTGTCGCGGCAGCGGCAACAGGGAGAAACGAATGTTGCCGTGCCGTCGAATTGGCGCCACCCGCTCATCGAACAGCTCGGCAAAGAAGGCTACAACACGCTCGCCGAGTTGGAAGCGGCCGTGGCCAGCGAGGCGTTCAAGGACGCCGGGCAAATCATGTCGACGATCGCTCCCAAGCAACTGGCGAGCTTGGTGCCCGACACGCATGACAGCGAGTGCTTCATCACGCTGCCGGTGGTTGTTGAGCGGTTGGTGGCCGATCATCCCCGGCTCTCCGAGTCGTTGCAGCGTGAGTTCGGCAATCTCGCCGAGGTACGGCTCCGCCAGGCGATCAGCGATGGCGACGTCGAGCTGGTCACGGCCGTCACGACACAGTTTCATGGCACGCCCGCCGCGGCCGAGGCCTGGTTGTGGCTGGGCGACCGGCACTTGGCGATCGGACAGTTGGCCCAGTCCGAGTCCTGTTTCAAGGCCGCCCGACGCGGCGCGGTCGACCCCTCCGCGGCGGCCATCGAGGCGCGGTTGCGATTGGTCGCCGCCATGCTCGGCAAGCCGAGCACGACCACGGTTCGCACGCGCGTCCGCTTGAACGACGTCGAGTTCTCCCCCGGCGAATTCGAGCAACTGGTGCGAGAGGCCGCCGCGCATGTGCCCGCCGCGAGCACCGAGTCGACACCGCGGGGCTGGGCTGCCGGGCTCGACCCACGCTGGTTCACCGCGCGGCAACTCGAAACCGCAGCGTGGGCGACGATCGCCTTGGACTCGGGTCGCGAGGCCAGCAATTTTAGCCGCCGCGATTTGGATCCGTGGAGCCACCAGTGGACCACCACCGTCGATGGTCCCAGCGTGTACATGCATAATCGCTTCGCCATCAGTGCCTACACGCTCTCCGACGGCGCGCGGCTCTGGACTCGCACCTTGGATAGCGAGCCCGCTCGAGCGCATGAGCGGCCGCTCGTGCCCTTCCGCACCGTGCTCGACGCGAAGCGGATTTTTGCCCGCCGACTGGTCACCAACGGCCCCGAACTCGTATGCCTCGACCGCGCCAGTGGCGAGTTGCTCTGGCGCTCGCCGCGCGGGTTGATGGTCGTCAGCGACCCGGTGCTCTTCGGCGATCTGGTGATTGCGGTGACCGTCACCCCTTCGCAGCAAGAGTCGGTCCAGGTCAGTCTGTCGACCTTCGAGTTGGCTACCGGTCGGCCCGCGCGACAGTATCCGCTGATGCTGTTGCGCGACGTCTGGAATAAAGAGTTGTCGTGTCAGTTGACGTTGGCCAACGACGCGCTCGTGGTGACCGGGGGTGGCTGCGTCATCGCCTGTGACCTGGATGGGCGATTACGCTGGCTGCGGCGACAAACCTGGCTCGGGGGCGTCACCGATCTGAATCAATCGCCCATTCCGTTTGAGCCCCCCGTGGTCGTTGACGGAGAACTGTTCGTCACGCAACCCGGCGTCCCCTCGGTGGCCTGCATCGAGTTGCGCTCAGGCAAGCTGCGTTGGCAACGGAGCGTGCCGGAGAGTTGGCGCTATTTACGACTCATCGCTGTGCAACAAGACACCGTCTACGCGCAGTCAGGCGACTCGCTGCTGGCCTTCGCTCAGGACGATGGTCGAGTGTTGTGGCAGCGTGCCCAGTCGGCGCTCGGCGCCACGGCGTCACTCGACTCGGCCGGGAATGTCTGGACGATGGAACTTGAATCGCTCGATCTGAAAGTGCAACGGCCGCGATTTGTGGCTCTCAATGGCCGCGATGGCCAACCGCTGGTCAGCCTAGCCGTCGAAGGACACTCGGGGGAGCGACCGACCCTGGGGCCGCTCTTCACCGCGCAAGGACGGTGCTGGGCCGCGGCCGGTGGGCCGCTGGCAGGCGCGGCCCCGCAAAAGATCGTCGAGCTTGTGCCGCGTGGCGAGCGGCCGGGCCACTCACTCGCCGACCCGGTGCCGTGGGTGTCGTACTCGATGCCGTTGGCCGACGCGCCGATCGCCGTGGCCGAGCAATGGTCGCTGCTGCAAACCGGCGGCGATCGAGAAAATCGTCCCGGCCGATTTACGAGCTGGAAAAACGAAACGAACCTGTTCGTGACCGTCGCCCCGGCCGAGCGCCCGGCGATCTGGACTCGTGCTGTCGACGTCCCTCGTGCCGGCGAGGGGACCCTGTCGCTCAAAATTCGGGTCTCCAACCCGGGCCCGAAGCCGTGGCAGCTTGAGGTGCGTGCCAATGATCTGCCGCTGCAATCGTTCGCGGTGGAACCCAGCACGACGGGAGACAAAACGGTCGAACAACTTGTCGATTTGAGTGCGTTTGCCGGACAACGCGTGAATTTGTTCGTGACGCAACGCTGGCTGGCCGGGTCGGCCAGCGTGGCCTGGTGGAAAGAGCTGGAATGGGTCAAAAAATAATCCGGCTCCGGGGCCCTGCACGCCGCGCAGCGACTGTCGGCAAACGGTTACAATGGTCAGACGCATGAACAGTTCAATCACCTCATCGCCGAATGCTCTCTCACGCCGGACGTGGCTTGCCGCGCTCTCGTCGCTGGTCGCGCCGGCTTGTCTGCCCCGAACGGCTCAGGCCGAGGGGCCTTGGGAGACCACCGCCGAGAGCGAAGCCGCACTCGAACGCGGTCTGCGCTGGCTCGCTCGCAATCAGGGACCGCAGGGGAATTGGACCAGCGAAGACCTGGGACTCGTGAGTATGGGGGTGCTCGCATTTCTGTCGGCCGGTCATGGGCCCGGCCGGGGTGAGTTCGGCGAGACCATCCGCCGCGCCATCGACTACGTGCTGCGACACGCGAAGGCCTCGGGCTTGTTGAACATCACGGGCGACCAACGCGACATGTACAATCATGGCCTGGCGACGTTTGTCCTCGGCCAGGCGCATGGCATGACCGGCGACCCACGCATTGGCGCGGTGCTTGATCGGGCGCTCAAGCTGATTGCCAGCACGCAGTGTGACGACGGCGGCTGGGATTACCGCGCCAAGCGGTTACCGGCCGGGCACGATTTAAGCTTGGCCGTCATGCAGGCCAAGGCGCTGCGCAGTGCCCTGGACAGTGGCCTTGAGGTGCCTCCGGAAGTGGTGTCGGCCGCAATCAAAGGGGTTCGCGATCATTATCACTCTCCCAAGGCCGGGCGTACGGCCGACGAAGCGACCCTCCGCAATTTGCCAGGGCAGTTCCATTACGGTCGTCACGGCGGCGGCGGTGCCACGATCGCAATGGCGGCCTGCGGCGTCGTGTGCCTGCAGGAGTTTGGTCAGTACGACGACTGGCGCATCGGCAAGAACATGGATGTCATCACCAAAGCCATTGACGACGCGAAGGTCCGCGCCAACACGGGCGAGATGCCCTTCGACGCCTATACGCTCTACTACGTGGGCCAGGCCCTCTATCAGGTTGGCGGCAAGACCTGGAACACACACTACACGAAGCTCCGCGACAGCCTGGTCACCGGTCAGATTCGCGATCCCAAAGACCCGCTGCGCGACGGTGGCTGGCACGACAATAAACGTGTGAGTGGCAAGCCGGGGGACCTGTACGCCACGAGCGTCGCCTGTTTTATTCTCGCCATTCCGAACCGATATCTGCCCATCTTGCAAGAGGGGCGAATCGACAGCTTAAAGAGACAATTTCAGTAATTTGCGGACGGTTGTTTGATGTTGCAGTTTGTTGCCGCCAGTTTTGCTGCCGCCGGAGCGATGGCTGCCGTTGCGCCGGTGATCATTCACCTGCTCAATCGGCGCCGCTACCGGACTGTCCATTGGGCAGCCATGGACTTTCTGCGACATGCCGTGCAGCGTAAAAGCCGCCGCTTGAAATTACGCGACCTGTTACTGTTGCTGTTGCGCGTCGCTTGCGTGTTGCTGTTCGCGTTCGCGCTCGCACGCCCCTACTGGTCCAGTCATTCCCTCTCCGGGGTCGATCAGCCGGTGCATGCCATCGTCGTGGTCGACAACAGCCTGAGCATGGCCTACCAGCGTCTCGGAGGCTCGTTGCTCGACGAGGCCAAGGCCCGCATCCGCGCGTTGGTCGAAAATTTGCCGCGCGGTAGCGCGGTGAGCTTGCTACCGGCGTGCGCGTTCGATGACCAGATCGTGCTCGACCCCTACCGCAACATCGACGATCTGCACGAGGCGCTCGCGCTGATCAACGTCGTCGATCAGCAGCTCGACATGTCACGCGTCATCGAGTTGGCCCACGCCGCGGCCGATCGCGCTCCGGAGCTGCTGAACAAACGGGTCGTGGTGTTCGGCGATCAGCAACAACTCAACTTTCGAGCGATCTCGGGGGACTCGACCGCAGGGGCGCAGGGCGCCTGGGGTAAACTGCATGATGTGCGACTCGTCAGCATTCGGCCCGAGCAAGTCGACAACGCTTGGGTTGCCGAACTGCGGCTGCTCGACGCACTGGCCGACGTGAACACCGACAGCACGATCACGGCCACGATTCGTTACGAGGGGCCGAGTGACCGCTTCGGAACGCCCGTCTCGCTGAGCGTCGACAACGTCCCGGTAGGCAGCCAAACGATCGACCTCAAGCCTGGGCAGACGCAAAAGCTGTACTTCACCCACCGTTTTGATTTGCCCATCGAGCCGGGCGAGGTCGCGTACGCCACGGTGTCGGTTTCGTTGGGCGAGGACCGTTTGAGTGACGACGATCGCCGCGCGGTGGTCGTGCCGGTCGTGTCGCGTTGGCCGATCGTGTTCGTCGACCAATACGGCGAGGCGCAAGAATCGCCCGAGAACAACCTGCTCGGCGAGACGCTTCGTTGGCGGCGTTACCTCATGGCCGACAGCTCGAGTGACGCGCCCAGCGAAAAAGCGCGCATGAAGCACATGACGGTCGGACAGCTCGACCGCGACGCGCTAAAGTACGCGCGGATGGTGGTCTTGGCGGGGGTGGAAAATGTCACGCCGTCGGTCGTTGAATTGCTGCGTGATTACGTCGAACAGGGAGGCCAATTGCTGATCGCCACGGGGGGGCGTTTTGACCCCGCCGCCTGGCAAGCCACCGCTTGGCGTGATGGCGACGGCATTTTGCCCTTGCCGCTCGACAGTCGCTGGGAAGGGGTGACGCTCGACGAAGACCCGCTGCGCGTGGCCCCCTTTCAGCTCGATGAACGCTCGCTGACGCACGATTTGTTCCAGTTCGAGGATCAGCTCAACACGGCCGACGCCAATGACTTGACCGGCGTACTGTTTTTCAAAACCGCCGTCGTGCTAGACGCCCTCGATGCCTGGCAAGGCTGGAAGCAACGCGAGGACGAACGCCGCGCGAAGAGCAAGGAGCCCACCACGACCGACCCCGCGACGCCCCTGGTCGCGGTGCCGACTAGCTGGCTCGCCTGGCGTGATGAGCTCAACGGCTCACAGGCGACGCAGTCCAAGCTGCCGGAGCACGACACCTCGTGGCATCCCGAGGTGCTGGCGCGGTTCACCAACGGCTTGCCCTTCGCGGCGCAGCGACGCATAGGCCAAGGCCGGGTCGTGTTCATGGCCAGCGGCGTGCAGCCTAATTGGAACACGCTCATGACGGGCTACGGTGCGGTGCTGTTCGACCGAATGGTGCGAGAGTCGATCGATCGCACCTTGCCGCGCCGCAACTTAGCGCCGACGGAGCTGGTCCAGTTGCCGATTGCGGCCCGTGACCGCGCGTTGCGACTCACGCTGTCAACCCCTGACCGCCGCGAGTTGCCTCTGTGGGTCGACGCGACCGGCGAGAGCAGCTTTGCCATTGCGGTGCGGCACCTCGATCAGCGCGGCATCTACCGCCTGCGGGCGTATCGCGATACCGAACCGCTGCGCGAGAACACGCCGGCTTGGACCCTGCCGCTGGCCATTCAGGGGCCGGCCGCCGAGTCGGAATTGCGTTACTTGAATGAAGGAGGCTTTGCGCAGCGATTTGCTCAAAGCGAGGCCTCGTGGCACGAGGCGGATGACCCCTTGCAGTGGAGCACCGGGGGGGCACGCGGCCACAACTGGTGGCGCGTCCTGCTCGCGCTGACCATGCTGGGGCTCATCGGTGAGTTTGGGCTGGTCAACCTGGCCGGTCGACCCGAGCCGGTCAAGTCGAGCGAGGACCGGTCATGAACTTCACCGACGTGTTGGGACGCCTGCTCGGCTTGCCGCAACTCGGCAGTGTCGAGCAGTACGACTGGCAATTTGAAGCCGCCTGGGCGCAGCAGCATCCCATGTTGCTGCTGGTCGGTTGCCTGGCGCTGGTGGCGCTCACGGTGCGGTTTTATCGGCGCTATCAGGCCATCAAGTCTCCGCTGTGGCGGTTCACGCTGCCGCTGTTTCGCAGTCTGCTCTTGTGTCTGCTGCTGGTCGTCCTGGCCGAACCCACGCTGACGCTGCATATCGTCCGGCAGGCCCGCCCACTGCTGTGTGTGTTGTTCGACGGTTCGCAAAGCATGTCGATCGTCGATCATCTCGAAGAACAGCAGCGTCGCGCGCTCGACGCGTCGCTCGGTCGTCGCGAGCCCTCCTCGACTCCCGTAAAGCGCATCGACGACGTGCGGGCGTTGGTCGACCAGGCGGACAAGAATGTGTTCCGCGAACTCAATAAGCGCTTCCGGCTGCGGGCGTTCTCGTTCGACCGCCCCGACGCACTGCGCGCCTTGCCGTTGGGGCCCGACGACGAAACGCAACTCGACACGGCGCGGCTTGCCGATCAGTTGCGGAGCGATGGCACGGTGACCGGCTTGGGGGGCGCGCTCACCGAACTGCTCCAGCAACATGGCACGCGGCAACTCGCCGGGGTCGTCGTGGTCAGCGATTTCGATCAGAACGCGGGCCCGCCCGCCTTGGGCGCGGTGCGCGAGTTGGGCGTGCCGGTGCACACGATCGGCGTGGGGCCTGACAAAGCGCTCGACATCGCCGTCGACTTGCAAGCTCCGCCGCTCATGAAGAAGGGAGAGAACTCGGCGCTCACGGTCAGTTTGCGTCGCACCGGCTATGAAGACCGGCAGGTTGAACTGCGGATTGTCGCTCGACCGCTCGAAAGCGGCGGAGCCAGCGTCGACAGCACGCTGGTGCGTCGCATGGTGTCGCTGCGCGACGAGTTGACGCTGATCGAAATTCCGCACACGCCCAACGAGACAGGCCGCTTTGCGTTTGCCGCCGAGGTCGCGCCGCTCGATGGCGAAGTGGTCACCGACAACAATCGCGCCGAACGCGAAGTGAACATCCGCGACGACTTTCTCCGCCTGTTGTTTGTCGAGAATGAGCCGACCTGGGAATGGCGGTTCGTCAAGGAGGTGTTCCATCGCGACCCGCTGGTGGGCGTCAACGGCTTCCGCACGTTCCTCCGCTCGGCCGACCCCAAAGTGCGGCAGCTCAACGCGCTCTTCCTGCCCACGCTGGCCGCGCAGCGCAAAGAATTCTTTGCCAACGACGTGATCTTTTTGGGCGATTTGCCAGCCAACTCGTTGAGCAAGCGGTTCTGTGACTGGGTCGAGGAATTCGTCAGCGACTTTGGTGGCGGGCTGGTCGTCATTACCGGCCCGAACCATGGTGGCCACGCGATCGCCACCTCGCCGCTGGCCGATCTGCTGCCGATCGTGTACGCCGACGGGCCGGGCGTGAGCGACGCGAAACCGTTCACGCCGCGGCTCACCACGCTCGCCGGTCAATATCCGTTCATGCAAATCGGCGAGGGGAGCCAAAGCCCAACGCAGGCCTGGAGCAATCTGGGGCCGTTGCCCTGGTATCAGCGTGCGGCGCGCGTGCGGCCCAACGCCACCGTGCTCCTCGAGCACCCGACCGACAAGTGCGACGACGGCAAAACACCCGAACCGCTCATTGCCGTGCGTCGTTACGGCCGCGGCGAGGTCGTGTACGTCGCCTTCAATGAGATGTGGCGGTTGCGACGCAAGCACGGCGAGTTGTACTACCGACAATTCTGGGGACAGATGATTCATCACCTGGGCTTGAGTCATGCCCTCGGCGAGCAAAAGCGGTTCGTGGTCCGCACCGATCGGCAACGCTATCAGGTCGACGATGCCGTGCAGATCACGATCGAGGCCTATGACGAGAATTATTCGCCGTTGGTGGCCAAGTTGGCGAATCGACAATTGCAGGCCGAACTGATCCCTCCCGCTCCGGAAGGCGCGGCACCGGCGCTCGACACGGCCCATCCGCTTAACACGCCGACCAAGGGGGGCGAACCGCTCTCGATCGCCGCCTCACGCGATGCCCTGTTCGAAACGCAGGTCAAAGCCTTGGCGCCGGGCACGTATCGCCTGCGGGTCCGCGATCCGATCGCCGATCAATTCATCGAGACGAGTTTTGTCGTCGCGCATCGCAGCGTCGAGCAGCGGAGCGCCGTGCGAAACACGCTATTGCAAGATCAGATCGCCCAGGCGTCGGGGGGCAAAAGCCTCGCGCTCGCCGACGCCCATCGCTTGAATGACGAGCTCAGCGCCGTCGCCCAGCAAGAAACAAACATTCGCATCCTGCCCCTTTGGAACACCTGGCTGGTCTTCTCACTCGTCGTGGGATTGATGGTCGTGGAGTGGGGCGTTCGCAAATGGATCAACCTGCCATGAGTCAACTGTCACCGTTGCATGAGCGTTTGCAAGCCATCGGCGCGCATCGACATCGGGCGCGTGCGCTCGTGGCCTACGGCGTGCTCGCTTGGTCCGCCGCGCTCGGGTTGCTGGTCTGGTTCGCGCTCGATTGGCAGCAACGCTTGCAACGCGGCGATCGCGCTCTGCTCAGCGTCTTGCTCGTCGGTTGGGTCGTGTGGTCTTTTCGCCGCTGGGGAGCCGCCTGGCTCAAGCCCCAGGAGAGCGAAGTCGACATCGCGCTGTGGGTCGAACAGCGCTCGCATATCGAGAACGATCTGGTCGCCGCGCTGCAGTTCGATGCCCCCGTCGCGGCTCGCTGGGGTTCCATGCAATTGCAAGGGGCGGTCATCGATCGGGCCGCGACACTCCGCCCCGCCACCGCTTGGGCCGACAGTTGTCACGGGATCCCGTACCGAGCGTATGGCGCGGCGTGGTTGGCCCTCGCCGCATTGGTGCTGGCGACGTGTTTGTTCTTCCCGGGGCATGTCCAGGCGTTGTTTTGGCGACTGCTGGGGGCCAGCGCCCCGTATCCGACCGAGACCCGGCTGGTCGAAATTCGTGTCGATGAGCATCGCGTGCTGGCGGAGTTGAACGCGGCCGATGACATTCGCGTGCCATTTGGCTCAGCGCCACGGTTGTCGGTGACGGTCTCGGGTCGCATCCCCGCGACAGGTCACGCGACCATTCAAAGCACGACCGACGGCAGTCGACGCACGGTCGAGTTACTCCCTCGTGTGGCCGACGATGATACGGCCTTTCATGCCGAGTTGCCGCGATTTGTCGAGGACGTGCTGCTAAGCCTTTCGCTGGGAGACGCCTACCGCGAACCGTTCTTGGTGCGCGTCATGCCGCTGCCGGTCGTTACGTTGCAAACGCTCATCGAGGCACCGGACTATGTGGCCGCCACCGCTGCGGCGACCGAGGCGGCCACCCAGACACAGCAAGCCACGGTGCTTGAAGGAAGCCGCGTGACGTTGGAAATACATTGCCGCAACAAGGCTTTGCGCAGCGCTCAAGCCACCATCGGCGAGCAGGTGTTTGCCCTCCACAGCCGAGACGACTCGCGGCGGACCTGGTACCTCCCCCCCGACAACACCCCGTTTGCGGCGGTCGAGTCGCATCTTCCCTATCAGATCGACGTGATCGATAGCGACGGCCTGTCACTCGATCAGCCGCTGCAAGGCTCGCTCAGGGTGCGAGCCGACCTGCCCCCCCGCGTCCGGGCCTCGCTGGTCAGCCAGCTCGTGCTCCCCTCGGCGAAACCTATTGTACGATACGAGGTTATGGACGATCATGGAGTCGCCGAGATCCAGCTACATTGCCAGGTGGTGCGCGACGACGAGCCAGGACAAGAAATCACTTTGCCCGTAACCTGGGATCGGCAACAGCCAATTCAAGTTAAAGGTAAGCAGTCGGTCGACCTGTCGGCCCTCAAGTTGAAAAAGGGAGATCAGGTGCGGCTGATCGTTGCGGCCCGTGACGATCGTGGCGCGCGCAGCGGCAAGGTGGCCGAGAGCGAGACGCTGTTGGTGCGGGTCACCGACCGGAGCGGAGTCTTGGCGGCGATTGGCGAGACCGACGAACGGTCCGCTCGGCAGATGGAACAAATCATTCAACGGCAGTTGGGTCAAGGAGACACGCCATGAACCGATGTTTTGCAGTCACCTTCGTCGCGCTGACACTGTTCCTGGCGGCGGAACCCAGCCTGGCTCAGACGAACATCGGCATCGACGTTGTCAAGCGGCGGCAAGAAACCCAGCAACGGGCTCGGGAGTTGACGCGCGAACTCGTCGGCGGGGTGCTCGAAGTGCAGATGGAGCAGCTTGAGGAGAACGGGCTCGACGACATGCCGCTGTACCGCGACATCAAGCAAATGCGTGCCAACCTCGACGGCCTGGTCGAGGCCGAGATGGCCGAGGTCGTCCATACGCTGGTCAAAGCTCAGCAAGCGCCCAGCGATCAGCGCGAGCCCTTGTTCCTCGACGCGCGACAAAAGATTCGCGAGATCGTGGTGCGGTTGGCCGTCGAGCGGCAGAACCTGTTGCGCCGGTTGAAAAACGCCGAACTGGCCGGCCAGGTCCGCCGCCTCATCGAGCGCGAAACGATCGTGCATCAGCTCACGGAAAACATTCCACAGTTGCCCCAAGGACAAAAAGAAACCGCGCTCGTCGACGCGATTCAGGATCAGCGCGACGTCAAGGCGTTGTTCGTGTCATTTGTGACCACGCTGCAAGACGTGCGGTCGTGGGGAGGCGAGGTCGGGCGCGGCGCGGCCGACGCGATGGATATCCTGCAAGCGGCTCAAATCGGCGCGTCGCTCGATCGGGCCGCCGTCTCGATGGAAGGGTCCCAATGGCTCGAATCGCGACAATCGCAACTGGCCGTCTTGCGCGGTCTGCAATTGCTGCTCGAACGGATCGAGGCCACGCAGGGGTTGCTCAGCGCCGATCGCGAAGCAGCGTTGGAACTCGTCCGCGAACTGCGTGAACGTCAAGAAAAGGTCACCGAGGCGACCAAGAAATCACCCCTCAACGATGAAACCTCCGCGCCGCTCGTCGATCGGCAATTGGCGGTCCAAAAAGACCTGGGCCATCTGCCGCAGCTCCTCAAGCAATCGCCCGGTTTGTTGAACCATGTCGAGCAGGCGCGCAAATCAGCGGCCGAATCGGCCGACAAGCTGTTTCAGAACGAGCGCGAGTCGGCGGTTGCCGCGCAGCAGGACATTGCCCGCAATCTGCAAGAGTTGGAACGTCGATTGATGGACGACGTGGTGCAGGCGTCGCCCGATCGCAGCGCGGCCGAGTTGAAGCGCGAGGTGTCGGATCTGCAAAAGCTGCAAAAGGAGCTACAGTCGGCGCGGCAAAAAACGCTTGCCGCGCGTCAGCAGTTGCCACAGGACCGTGCCCAGGCGCGGCAGACGACCAAGCAAGCCGCGACTGATCTCGACACGGCGACCGACGGCAAGCAGTTGCCCAATATCGTCCGCGCTCGCACCGAGGAAGCGGCCGATGCGGCCGACACCGCCCGCGAGTCACTCGAATCCACCGAGACCGCCATGCCCGAGGCGAGCAACAAGCTCGCCGAGGCCGACAAGGCGATCGAACGCGCGATGGCCGAGACGAACGTAGCATTGGCCGACGCCACGCGGCGCCAGTTGGCGGTCGAGGCCGGTGAGCTAGCGCGCGCGGCCGAGGCGCTCGAGCGTGCCGCGGCATCGGAGCGCGAGATCGCCCAGCAGTTGACGAACAAGCCCGAGCCGGGCGACGAGCCCCCCTCGGCCCAGAAGATGGCCCAAGAGCAGGCCGCCGTGCAGCAGGTGTTGCAAAAGGTGAACGAGGCGACGAAGGACTTGGCACCCGCCGCGCAAAGCGATCTGGCGCAGGCCCAAAAGCTCTCCGAGCCATTGGAGAAGCAGCTCGCCGCGCTAGCCGACAAGCCAGCCGACGCGCCGGAGAAAGCCGCGGCCGCCAAGCAAGCGACTGCGACCGCTCAGAAGATCAGCGTCGCGGCCGACAAACTGCGGCAGCAATTGGGACAGACCGCCCAAAAGCTCGCCGCCGAAGCGCAACGGCAGTTGAACCAAGTCGCGCCGTTACGACAGGCGGTCGAGGATTTGGCGACGAAGAAACCGTCCGCGCTGGCCGAACAGTTGGAAAAGGTCGAGGCCGCGCAGTCACTTGTGCAGCAAGCTCAGGCCAAGCAGAACGTGGCCCAGGGGAAGCAAGCCTTGGGGCAGGCCCAGGAAAAGCTGGCCGCACTCGACCGCGCGCTCGCACGTCAGGCCGAGGCCGACCAGGCGGCAGAAGAGGTTGCCCAAGGCCGCGCCGATTCGCCGCTCGACGCCGCGGTGCGGCAACAGCGGGCCGCCGAAGAGGTGGCCAAAGCGGCAGCCGACCCGATGGCCGATCCGGCTCTTTCGCCAGCCAAGCAGCAGGCCGAGGCCGCTGCCCGGCAGTTGCTCGACGGCAACCAGCGAGGCGCGAAGCAAGCGCGTCGCGAGGTGCGCAAGGCACTCGAAGAGGCGAAGAAGAATGCCCAGCAACAAGTTGCTCAAGCCGCTCAGGAACCCGCCGGCAAGCCCGATGCTCAGGCCCAACGCGATGTGAGCGAACTGGTCGCCAAGGCGCAAGAGGCGACTCGACCCGCCGCGACCGAAGCCGAACCCACGCTTGCCCAGGCGGGCGAACAGAGCAATCAGGCTTCCAAGCAACTTGCCGCCAACAAACCTTCGGAAGCGACGCAGCCCCAGCAGGCCACCGCAGCCGCGCTTGACGAGGCAGCCAAGCAATTGTCGGCCAAGCGTAACGAGCTGGCCCAAGCCGTGAAGAACGCCATGACCGAGCAACGCAAACAGGCTGCCGAATTGGCGCGACAAGCCGTGGGAGTCGACTCGGTTGCTCAAGCCGCGCTCCGCGAGGCCGAGAAGTCGTCCGATCCGCAATCCGGACGCAACACCCCTGCCGCCGCCGAGTCCGCCGCCGAGGCGATGCAAGAAGAGGTCGCCGAGAAGCTCGCGAAATTGCAGGGAGCCAAGGCCAAAACGCGCGAGGCGATGTATGAGCAATTGAAGGCGATGGGTCAAAGCGAACGCGCCTCCGCGCAGCGTGCCGTCGACGAGATTGCCGGCGTGATGAAACAGCAACAGGCCGCCCAGGCCGCCATGTCCCCGGCAGACGATCAACCGCAAGCCAACGATGCCGCGGCCGCCAAGCAGCGTCAAGTTGCCAAGGCCGCCGCCCGCGCCGCTGACGAACTCGCCAAGCAAGCCGAGAAAGAAAAGTCGGCTACGGTCGAGGCGGGCAAGCATTTGCAGAAGGCGGCCGAGGCCGCCCAGCGTGCCGCTGAACGATTGGCTGACGGTCGCAACGACGATGCCGAGTCGGCCCAAAAAGACGTTCAGCAGGCCCTGGCCGACGCCTCGAAAGAAGCCCTCCGCGCCGCGCAAGAAGCCGCCGCTCAAGCGCCCCAGAAAGCCGACTTGAGAGCGCAGCGCAAGGCCATCGACGCCACGCACAAAGCCGCCGAGATGGCTGCGGGCGAAGCCCAAGACGCCTCTCGTAAACTGGGACAGGCCGAGTCGGCAGGCAAGAACGCCGAGCGACAGATCGCCGCCGGCAAAGAGGCCGAAGGGCGTGACGATCAACGCAAGTCGCTTGATGCGCTGGAGCAATCGCTCGCCGATCTTGATACGCGCCAGCAACAACTCGAACAACAGCAACAGCAGTTGGCACAGACTGCGGTGCCCCCCATGACACCGCCGTCGGCCGCGAAAAGCACGCCCCCCGCGACACCGCCGTCGGCGGCCGCCATGCAAGCCGCGGCTCAAAAGGCGGGCGAGGCCGTCGAGCGCGCCGCCGCCACACTGCACGAGCGCGAGCAGCGCGTGCGACAAGATCAGGCGCTGGCCGAAGAGGTCCGCAAAGCAGCCGAGGCGCAGCGCGATGCCGCGCAGCAAATCGCTGACGCGCGCACCACATTGCAGAGCATGGCCGGTGGCGCGCCAGGCGACATGCCGCCGATGAACGCGCCCAACGGCAAGCCAGGTCAGCCCATGCCCGCTGGCAAGCCGATGAGTGGTAGCCCCGGCAAGCCAACACCCGAACAGGCAGCGCAGGCGGCCGATCAACTGGCGCAGGCGGTCGACAACTTCGCTCAGGCTCAACAATCGATCGGCGAAGCCGCTGAGCAGATTTCGGGCCAGCAGCAGGTCGCGAACCCGCCGCTGCGCGAGGCGCTTGAGATTGCATCGACTCTGATGCCCGAGACGGCCACCCCCATGCCAGGCGATGAAAACGGCGCAGGAACACCGGTCCCTGCGCAGGGGCCCTCGAATCCTCAATCGGCGGGTCCAGGGCAAGCTGACAAGGGCTCGCCGCCACCGGCCCCAGGACAGCTGGGCACGAATCTAGTGCCCGCCTCGCCCGAGGCCACGGCCCAGATGATGGCCGGCAAGGCGGCGCTGGAACAGATGGCCGCCGCGCAAGGCCGCTCGCCCGAGTCCACCAATCGTCCGCAAGACGCTCAAGGCCAGCCCAACGCGCAGCAAGCATCGGCTCAGTCGCAGCCCAAGTCCAACGCGCAGAACCCGCTCGACGGCGTCTCGCCTCCGAACAGCACGCCTGCCGAGAAGGGCAAAGCCGCTGGCAAGGACACTGGGGAGCAGGCGCTGACGCTGCGCAACTTTGAGGATCAGCCGTGGTTCATGAAGTTGCCGGCCGAAACCCGCGCCGCGATCCGCGCTCAGGCGCAACGCTCGCCCCCGCGCGGCTATGAAGAGCGGCTCAAGCGTTATTTCCGCAGCGTCGAGTAACCTCGTGGCTGCCACTGATTCCATAATCGACACCCCAGATTGACCTCCAGGAGACTGCCCGAGTGAGTGCCGAGCCCCCCGCCGACGACGTCGCGATCGTCACCCAGTGCGAAGCGTCGTACAATCGCATTCGCGACGAATTGGCCAAAACGATTGTCGGCCAGGACGAGGTGATCGAACAAACCCTGATCGCCATGCTCGCGCGTGGCCACGCGCTGCTCGAAGGGGTGCCGGGGCTCGCCAAAACGTTGCTGGTCAACTCGCTCGCACAGGCATTGCACCTGACGTTCAAACGCATTCAGTTCACGCCCGACCTGATGCCCAGCGACATCACCGGCACGGACATTATTCAAGAAGACCTCAACACGGGCGAACGGCAATACAAGTTCCTGGCTGGTCCATTGTTCGCCAACCTCATTCTGGCCGACGAAATCAACCGCACGCCACCCAAGACGCAGGCGGCCATGCTCGAGGCGATGCAAGAGCGGCAGGTGAGCGCCGGCGGCAAGGTCCACATGCTGCCGCAACCTTTCTTCGTCCTGGCCACGCAAAACCCACTCGAACAGGAAGGGACCTACCCGCTCCCCGAGGCCCAGTTGGACCGCTTCCTGTTGCACATCCGTCTCGACTATCCAGACGGCGCGTCCGAATGGGACATCGCCCGGCGGGTGACCACGGGCCAGCTCGGCGGCATCGCGCCGGTGCTCACGCACGAAGAGATCATCAACTTCCAGAACCTTGTCACCCGCGTGCCGGTCAGCGATCAGGTGCTCGGCTACGCCTGGGCACTGGTGCGCTCGAGTCGTCCCAATACGCCCGAAGCCCCTGAGTGCGTCAATCGTTGGGTCAGTTGGGGGGCGGGCCCCCGCGGTCTGTTGACGCTCGTCTCGTGCGCCAAGGCGCGGGCCGTGCTCTACGGTCGTTACCATGCCACGGTGGGCGATATCCAGGCGGTTATCAAACCCGCCCTGCGACACCGTATCGCTTGCAACTACGCGGCCCAAGCGGCCGGCGTGGCGAGCGATCAGGTGATTAGCGAGTTGATGAATGCCGTACCGGCCGACCGGAAGTACGAACGGCCCGCCGCCTGATGAAACGTGACGAGTGATTCATGACTGCAAGCAGCGTTTTGGCACGGTATCTGGACCCGGTCACCCTGAGCCGGCTCGCGCAGCAGCGGTTAGAGCCGCGCGGGTTGGTGCTCGGCAATCTGGCGGGGGCGCACAAGTCGCCGCTGAGCGGGTTCGCCGTGGAGTTTGCCGGCCATCGCGAGTACGTGCCCGGCGACGATCCTCGGCACGTCGATTGGCGCGTGTATTTCCGCCGCGATAAATACTTTGTCAAGCAATATGAGATGGAGACGAACTTCGTCTGCCATTTGGCGCTCGACTGCAGCGCGTCGATGCGCTATGGCGAAGGGGACCAGCAAAAGTTCCTTTACGGCGCGCGGCTGCTCACCACGCTCGGCCACCGCATCATTCAAGAACGAGACAAAGCGGCCTTCGCGCTGTTCGATGACGAACTACGCGAGTTCGTGCCCCCTGCCAACTCGATGGGGCAAATCCTGCGGTTGGTCGATCACCTGGGCTCGTATGAAGCGCGACACAAAACCGATCTGTCGGCGAGCCTCAATGCCTTGGTAAGCCGCACGTCGCGCCGCGAGATCGTGATGGTCGTGAGCGACTTCCTCACCGACGTCGCCGCGCTCGAGCCGGTTATTCAGCAACTGCGTTACCAGCGGCACGAGATCGTGTTCTTTCAAGTGTTGCATCACGATGAACTCGTGTTTCCGTTCGACGGCAGCACGCGCTTTTTGGGGCTCGAACTGGCGGACGAAATCCTCACGCAGCCCCACGAACTGCGGCGCGAGTACCTGCGCGCGCTCGAGGCCCATCAGGACACGTTTCGGGCCATCTGCGACCGCAATCGAGTCGAGCACGTCCTGATCGACACGAGCCGCGACATGGCCGCCTCGTTGATCGACTATCTGAACCAGCGCAGCCGCCGCCGCCGATAATGGACGCCGTCGGGTGAAACTTTGTGCGAGCAACCGAGGTAGAATCGAGCGAGCATATCTGTCTGGTTATAATCGCGGACTGCGCAGTTAATGAACCAGGGCGACCCACGGAAGCCTGGTGTTTCCCGGCCTCGCGATGCTCGCCGGGACTCATTTGCCGCGCAGGCCTCAATAGGAGCAGCGCATGTTCCGCTATCTACTCACATTTGGTTTGCTATCGCTCGTTTGTGTCGTGTCGCGCGCCGCGGAGCCGGTCGTGCTGCGCGGCCCCCTCGTTGATCTCGACGGCCGAGAACACTCGCTCGCCTCTCCCATCAAAGACAACGTGACGGTGCTCCTTTTTCTGGGCACCGAGTGCCCGGTCTCGAACGGCTACGCCCCCGAGTACCAACGCCAGGCGACGAGTTACGCGGACCGTGGCGTCCGGTATTATGGCCTGCACTGCGATCCGGACGTGTCGGCCGAGGTGGCACGAAAACACGCTCAAGAGTACGGCCTGAAATTCCCGCTGGCGCTCGATCATGCCCAGCATTGGGCGCGCTCGGCCGGCGTGCAAACCGTGCCCACCGCCGTGGTGCTCAACGCACGGGGAGAGATCGTGTATCGCGGGCGGATCGACAATCGTTACACGCTCGAAGGCAAACGCCGCGTCGAGGCGACCGAGCACGAATTGCGCGACGCGGTCACGGCGGCACTCGATGGGCGTGCTCCTAAAGTGGCCCAGACGCCCGTCTTCGGTTGCCCACTGCCTCGGCGACGCGATTAACGGTCGAGCAAGTGTTGGATCAGCGCTTGGTTGGCCGGCGGAAACTCATGCTCGGCCAATTCGACTCGCGCCACCCAGCGAAAGGGGGGCTGCAGCGCCTGTTCGGGATCAACGGGCGTGGCGCTGAAAAAATGCAGCCGCAGCCGGTCGTGATCGTACTCATGCACCACGCTTGGATATGCTTCTCCGATCATCACACGCAGCCCGGTCTCTTCAAGACATTCGCGCTGGGCCGCCTGAGCAGGCGTTTCGCCCGGCTGAACTTTTCCGCCGGGAAACTCCCAGAGTCCGGCCAGCGGGACGCCCGATGGACGCAGGCCGATGAGAAACCGCTCCCGGTGCTCGACGACGGCAATGGCGATCTCGGTGGGCATCGTCGCGGCTACGATGGATCGTCGTCTTTGAATTTTGGCGCGGGCAACAAATCCACCCGTGGATCGTTGCCGCGCTCGTGTTTCACATCCTTGAGTCGAGGGGAGAGCACGACCGTCACACGGGTCTTGCGCGGTGGGATGCGTTCGGTGAAGGCTTCGAACAGCAGGCCGCTATTTTCCTGGCTGCTCTTCACCGGCAAATCGAGCATGGCGGTCACGAAATTCGAGACGCAAATAAAGTCGCCATCCTCGGCTTGGTAGAACCGCTGACCTGACTGGCGATCGACCCAAAAGCCGCTGCCGGCAAAGACCCAGGGGTACTCCATTTCCTTGCCGGTCTTGCTCTGCCGTAGCCATTGCTGGGCCCGAGCTTGCTGGCGCTGTCCTTTTTCGTCGCTCCAGTACACAAGCACATCGATCTCGGTACCGGCGGCGGCTTTGTACTCGGGCAAGAATTTGACCGGGTTGCCCGCCTCGGCGCCGACCGCAATCAGACCGGCGTGAGCGAGTTGCGCTTTGCCGTTCACGGCCACGACCGACTCGTGTTCCTTGGTGCGGCGCAAACAGGCGAACATCTCCATGGGCCCTTCACGGCGGACGATCTCGCCGACCAGAATGACCCGGCGATTTGCTTTGTCGACCCAAATTTCCTGATCGGGGGCCAGTCGCGTCAGGCCACTTGTGTCGACCGCTGGGTCGGCACCCCAGGCGGTCAGCAGCGGGCACGTAAGTGCCCAGAGCCAAACAACAAAAGCTCGGCGACGTAACATGCTCGCGAATCCTTTCTCCGACGGAACCAAGACAACACAACGGGGGCCGCTTTCAGCGCTGGCCTTTGTTACCTAGAATGTGGCTTGGCCTCATCACGTAGCCATTGGGACGATGCCCGACCATGTCACAGATTCTACCGCCCGACCTCGAACAACAAAGCGATTTTCCGGAGAGTTTTTTGCCGCTCGACGGACATCTCCGCTGGACCGATGACGCGCCGTCGTCATTGCAGGAACGATCGGATTGGACGAGCCAGGGGGCTGCCTGGCGGCAGTGGCGCAAACACCTGAGTTCGCGACGTGCTCCGCGCGCGTTGCTGCGACTGTGGCCGCTGGGCGAGTGCCCGTTGCAATGGGCGCGCCCGGCGATCGACGAGTCGCGGGACGATCGGTCCCCCTGGGAGCTTGTCATTCAGTCCTGGAGTAAGCAGGAGCGATTGGCGCACTATGCCCACGAGCGTTTGGCGGCGCTGCTCGACACGTGGTTGGCGGATAGCGCCGCGGGCGGAGAGCGACTTGCCTGCGACGCGCTGGCCTATGCCTACGCGCTGCCGCAACTGGTCGAGCACCTCGCTCCGCAGGCTTGGTGGGCGTTGCTGGCCCGGTTGATCGACCTGAGCACCGAGCCGCGCGGCGACGAACAGCACGAACTCGGCGCGGCGTGGCAGGTTATGGCCGGCGAACTACCGTTGACGCTCGCCTATTTGTTTCCGGAGATCGAGAACACGCAGGCACTCGGCGACCGCGCCGGCGAAGTGCTCTCGGCCGGGCTCCATGAGTTGCTCGATGAAGCGGCGCTGCCGCGAGCTGGGCGATCGGGCGTGACGCCCGCGGCGCTCGTCAGTGACCTTGCGCACTTGCTCGCGTCGTGGTATCGCTGTCGCAAACTTACGCCCCGGCACATGGCCGCGTGCTGGGATGAGTCGGCCGAGACGCGGCTCACGGCAGCCGCGCAGAACTTGTTTCGCCTCTCACGTGGCAATGGCACGCTGGCCTGGAGTGCCGACAGCCCGTCATCGACCCATGCGCTCGCTTGGTTGCAGCGACAAGTCGAGTCGCGCGGGGACCGTGTCACGCGGCGCATGGCGGCGGCGGCGGTATCTCGAGCCCGCAAGGCGGCGAGCGAGACCGACCCGTTGACCGCTCCGGCGCATGGTGAGCGAGCGCGCATGAGCGTGTTGCGTTCAAGTTGGTTGCCCCGCGCGCCACGCGTGTTCGTGCTCGATCGCGGCGCGACATTTCAACTCGAACTCGACTCGGGGCGCGAGGTGTTGCTGAGTGGGCCCGTCGAGACCGAGATCCTCTGGAATGGCGTCCAGCTTGCCCCGCAGGGGGTTTGGAACACGTCGTGCTGGATATCAGACGACGACGTTGACTACCTGGAGTTGGAACTGCATTTGTCGCAGGGTGTGCGTCTGGAGCGGCATTTGCTGCTGGCGCGAACGGATCAGTTCTGCTTTTGGGCCGATTCGGTATTGGGGCCCGAAGCGTCGGACGCACCCGCCGCGATCGACTATCGGGCGTGGCTGCCGCTGGCCCCGGGCGTGTCGTTTCAGGGTGAAGAGCAAACCCGTGAAGGGGTGCTCGTCGGGCGAAAACCGCGCGCCAAGGTCATGCCGCTTGCGCTCGGCGAGTGGCGCCGTGATACTCGCTGGGGCGAACTGAGCAGTGACGAGTCGGCGCTCGTGCTCAGCCAATCGAATCCTAAGGGTCAAGCGCTCTTCGCCCCCTTGTGGTTCGATCTGCGCTCGCAACGCTTCAGCAAGCCATGCACCTGGAGGCAGCTTACCGTTGCCGAGGAACGCGAGGTGGTCAACCGCGACATGGCCGTGGGATATCGCGTGCAACTCGGCAAGCGGAACTGGCTCATCTATCGTTCGCTATTCAATCGGATGAGTCGCACGCTGCTGGGGCATCATCTGTTTCACGAGTTTCTGGCTGCCCGATTCACGCGTCGCGGCGAGGTCGAGCCCCTGATCGCCATTGAACGAGACGACGTCTAAGTGACGAACACGCAAGCGATCATTGCCGCGAACGTGGCGCGCGTGCGCGAGCAAATCGCGGCGAGCGCTGCGCGCGTGGGACGAACAAGCGACAGCGTGCGTTTGGTGGCCGTCACCAAGTACGTGGATGCGGCTGCGGCGCGCCCCTTGATCGACGCCGGCTGTCTGGTCTGGGGAGAAAGCCGTCCGCAAGAACTATGGCGCAAATGCGAATCGCTCGCCGACGTGCCCATCGAATGGCACTTCATTGGCCACCTACAACGCAATAAGCTGGAGCGGACCCTGACGCATGTCCATCTCTTGCACTCGGGAGACAGCTTGCGACTGTTGCAGGCCGTCGATCAATGGGCCACTCAACACGCGCGGCGGATGCGCGTGCTCGTCGAGGTGAATGTCTCCGGCGATGAGACCAAGCACGGCTTCGCTCCCGCCGAATTGCCAGCGTTGGGAACTCAACTCACACAGCTGCACGGGCTCGACGTGCAAGGCTTGATGACGATGGCGGCGCGCGAAGGGGACCTGGATCGGGCCCGCGCCGATTTCGTGCAATTGCGGCATCTGCGTGACGAGTTGCGCGGCTGCTGGCCCGAGCGAATCCGCGAATTGCCCGAGCTGTCGATGGGGATGAGCGGCGACTTTACGGTGGCCATCGAGGAAGGCGCGACCCTGGTGCGGGTCGGCTCGGCGCTCTTCGAGGGGCTCGCATGAACGTCCGGCTCGAGTTGCAGGGGGATGCGGTTGCGTTGGGGATCAAGGCCCAGAGCGGGGCGCGTCGCAATGGCATCACCGGAGTCCACGATGGCCGGCTCAGGGTGTCGGTCACCCAAGTGGCCGAGAAAGGCAAAGCCAACGCGGCCATTGTCGAGGTGCTTTGCAAGCGGCTCGACCTTCGCAAGCACCAACTGGAATTGATCGCCGGAGAAACATCCCCCCTGAAAACGTTTCTGGTGCATCGCGTCACTCTCGACGAACTTGCCGAGCGCGTGGCGGCAGCCCTGGAAGGGGATCAAAAACTGGGCGGCTCCGAGAAGTAACCATCGGATTAAGGCCATTCGGTCGAATGTCGCCGCCGACCCTTGCGGCCCGATGGGCTGAGCGTCTATTCTGCTTGTTTTCATGGTCGGGAGGTTTATTCCCGACGGTGCGTGTGTTGTCCGAGTCGTCCAGGAGAGCGTCGACGATGTCACGAGTTGCCCCCCGCTTGCTGCGGCGCGAAGACGTGCCCCAGGGCGATTGTCTGTGCGATCATTGCAGCGCCAAGTGCTGTCGCTATTACGCCTTGCCGCTCGACAAGCCGAGCGACTTGCAGGACTTTGATTTCATCCGTTGGTTCATGATCCACGGCCGCACGTGTGTCTTCACCGAGGACAAGACTTGGTACCTGTTGGTCTATAACGAGTGCCAACACTTGCAGAGCGACAACCGCTGCGGCATTTATGAGACCCGCCCGCAAATCTGCCGCGACTACACGACCGACGAGTGCGAATTTGAAGACCGCTTTGTGTACGACCGCTACTTTGAGGCCCCGGACCAGGTGCTCGAGTACGTCGATGCGATCGGTCTGAACAAAAAAGGGAGCATTCGCAGTCGCGAGCCGGCCTTGTTGCCCATTCTCTAGCCCACGAGCAGGACGCCGATTTTGAACAAGCCACAACTCATCGAACCGCGCACGCTCAAGGGCTTTCGCGATTATCTGCCCGAGACCATGATCCCGCGCGAGCGATTGATCGGCATCGCTCAGCGCGTGTATCGGTCGTATGGCTTCAGCCCGATCGACACCCCCGCGCTCGAATATCTTGAAATTCTCACGGGCAAGGGGAGCGACGAGACCGACAAGCAAATGTATCGGTTCGAGGACCACGGCGGCCGCTGGGTGGGTATGCGGTTCGACCTGACCGTGCCGCTGGCGCGGTTCGCCGCGCAGCACCTGAACGAGATCGGCACCCCGTTCAAGCGTTACCACATTGCCACCGTGTGGCGCGGTGAGAACACCCAGCGGGGTCGCTACCGCGAGTTCATGCAGTGCGACTTCGACACGATCGGCACCAGCTCGATCGTCTCCGACATCGAGACCGCCCTCGTGATCAACGACCTGCTCCGGGCCATCGGCTTCGAACAGTTCACGATTCATATTAACAATCGCCAAGTGCTCACGGGATTGCTCGAGCGACTGGGCTTGGTCGACAAATCGACCGACATCCTGCGCTCGCTCGACAAGCTGGCCAAGATCGGCCGCGAGAAAGTAGCAGCCGAGATGGTCGAGGCGGCTGGCCTGACCGAGGCCCAAGCGACCGAGGTGCTCAAGCTGGCCGAACTCTCGGGCAGCAACGACGACGTGTTGCGAGCACTTGAGCCCCTCGTGGCGGGAAGCGAACGCGGCCAGCGTGGCCACGCCGCGCTGCATGAGCTCGTGCGGGCAGCCGTCGCGGCTGGCGTCTCGCCCGATCGGCTCAAGCTCGATGTGTCGATCGCGCGCGGTTTGGACTATTACACCGGCACAATCTTCGAGACCACGCTCGATCAACTCCCGGGGATTGGCAGTGTCTGCTCCGGGGGACGCTACGACAACTTGGCTGAGCTGTTCACGAAACAGCAGTTGCCGGGCATCGGCGCGTCGTTGGGGCTCGATCGGCTGCTGGCCGCGATGGAGGAGTTGGGATTGATCGCCAAGGTCAGCACTCCGGCCGAGGTGTTTATACCCTTCTTTGACGAGTCGCGTCTGCATGACTATCTGAAACTAGCGGCCTCTCTGCGCGGCGCGGGGCTGGGGGTCGAAGTGTACCCTGAGTGCAAAAAGATGGGCAAGCAATTGCAGTACGCCGATCGACGCGGCTTCCGCTGGGCCGTGATTGTCGGAAACGATGAGTTCGTCGCCCTCACGTGCCAGATTAAGAATCTCTCGACCGGTGAGTCGCAGACCGTGGCGCTGGCCGATGCCGCGGCGACCTTGGTTGCCCTGCAAGCCCAATGATTCCGCTCGACCCTAGCTCTGGAACCACCCCGTGAGTGCCACGGTCCACATCCTGGCGACGCTCGACACGAAAGGGGCCGAGGCTGCCTTCGTGCGCGACGCGCTGTGCGCGCTGGGGGTCGACTGCACGCTCATCGACACCGGCTGCCTGGGCGCGTCGACCGTCGCGGCCGACATCGCGCGCGACGAGGTGTTTCGCCTCGCAGGCATGACGCTCTCTGAAGCCCAGGCCAAGGCCGATCGCGGCTGGGCCATCACGCAAGCGGCGGCTGGCGCGGCACGATTGATTGTCGAGCGGCACGCGGCCGGGCTCGTAAGTGGCGTGCTGGGCTTGGGTGGCTCGGCGGGCACCACCATCGGCACGACCGCGATGCGAACGCTGCCCCTCGGCGTGCCCAAGCTCATGGTCAGCACGCTGGCCTCGGGTCAGGTCCGGCAGTACGTCGGCCAGCATGACATCTTCATGCTCAACACGATTGTTGACCTCGCGGGCATGAACCGCATCAGTCGCCTCGTGCTCTCTCAAGCCGTTCGTGCGATGGCGGGCTTGGTCACGCTCTCGGTGCCGGCGATGACGGCGAACGATCGCCCCCTCGTGGCGGCCACGATGTTCGGCGTCACCACGCCCTGTGTGGAACATGCCCGGCACGCACTCGAGGCCGCCGGCTATGAGGTGCTCGTGTTTCATGCGACCGGCAGCGGCGGCGCGGCGATGGAGCAACTCATCGAGACGGGTATTTTTGCCGGCGTGCTCGACATCACCACGACCGAATTGGCCGACGAACTGGTGGGGGGCGTCTTGAGCGCGGGCCCCGACCGCCTTACGGCTGCCGGTCGCAAAGGCATTCCGCAGGTCGTCAGCGTCGGCGCGCTCGACATGGTCAACTTCCATGCTCCCGACACGGTCCCAAGTCGGTTTCGCTCGCGTCAGTTGTATCGCCATAACCCAACCGTCACGCTGATGCGAACGACGGTGGACGAGAACGCGCAGTTGGGAGTTGAGATTGGCCGCAAAGTCGCCGAAGCTCAAGGAAATGTCGTGGTGTTGCTCCCCAAACGCGGCGTGTCGGCTTACGACATCGAAGGGGGCGTCTTTAACGACCCGGCCGCTCGTGCGGCGTTGTTCGAGTCGCTGAATCGCTCGGCCGGCCACGCCGTGGTCGAAGAGCACGATATGCACATCAACGATCGGGCCTTTGCGGTGCTGGCGGCCAACTGGCTGATCGACCTGATGCAGCAGCAAGGCTCGAATCCCCAATAACAGGAGGATCGCAAAGCTATTTGGGTAGCCCCGACAACTTGTTGTCCGGGCTACCCAGCAAATTCCTTTGCCGTTCTCAGACTCCAGAGCAAGGTAACACTCCGCGCATGCATCGCAACCTCGCCGAGGCAGTCGCCGATCTCGAACACGCAGGCCAATTGCGGCGAATCGATGTCGAGATCGATCCGCATCTGGAAGCGGCTTACTTGCAACGGCGCGTCACGGCTGCCGGAGGACCCGCGCTGTTGCTCACGCGACCGCGCGGCTGTGCGTTTCCGCTACTGCTCAATATGTTTGGCACGATCGAGCGCGTGCGGTATCTGTTTCGAGACACGCTCGACGCCGTGCGGCGGCTCATCGATCTGAAGGTCGACCCCATGAGGGCTTTGCGGGCTCCGCTGCAATACGCGCGGGCGGGATTCGCCGCGTATCACATGCTGCCACGGCGCGTGCGGAGAGCGGCGGTCCTTGAGCACGAGACGACCATCGATCGCCTGCCGAAAATCGTGAGTTGGCCACGCGACGGCGGGCCGTTCATCACGCTGCCGCAGGTCTATAGCGAGGACCCACGCTCGCCCGGCTGGCAACGCTCGAACCTGGGGATGTATCGCGTGCAGTTGAGCGGCAACCAATATCGGCTCAATGAGCAGATCGGGCTGCACTACCAGATCCATCGCGGTATCGGCGTGCATCATGCCGCCGCGATCGAGCGCGGTGAGCCGTTGCGCGTCAATGTCTTTGTCGGTGGACCGCCGGCCATGACCATTTCGGCCGTGATGCCCTTGCCTGAGGGGCTCAGCGAACTTTCGTTCGCAGGTGCCCTGGGAGGGGGACGCGTGCCGCTGATTGTCGAGCCCGGCAAACCGGCAATTCATGCCGAGGCCGACTTCTGCATCAGCGGCACGATCGATCCCACACAGTTGTTGCCCGAGGGACCGTTCGGCGATCATCTCGGGTACTATGCCTTGCAACACGATTTTCCGGTGCTGACGGTCGAACGGGTGACGCATCGCGCGGGAGCGATCTGGCCCTTCACAAGCGTGGGTCGTCCGCCGCAAGAAGACAGCGTGTTCGGCCAGTTTATTCACGAACTCACGGGCTCGATCATCCCCAGCGTGCTGCCTGGGGTCCGCGCGGTGCATGCGGTCGACGCGGCCGGCGTGCATCCGTTGCTGCTGGCGATCGGCTCGGAGCGGTATGTACCGTACTCGGCAGCGAGTCGGCCGATGGAACTGCTCACGCAGGCGCACGCGATCTTGGGCCAGGGGCAGATGTCGTTGGCCAAGTACGTGTGGATCGCCGCGGAGGGCAATCGACCCTCGCCCGACCTGCACGACATCGGCCGTTTTTTCCGCCACATGCTTGAGCGCGTCGACTGGACACGCGACCTGCATTTTCACACCTGCACAACGATGGATACGCTCGATTACACAGGCGGGCAACTCAACGCGGGCTCAAAACTGGTCGTCGCGGCCGTTGGTCCCGAGCGACGTGAATTGCCGACGAGCATCGACAGCCATCTGCAATTGCCCGACGGATTTAGCGAGCCTCGCGTGGCCCTGCCAGGTGTATTGGTCGTTAAGGCACCGCGTTACTCAAGTACATCTTGCCGACAATTCTGTACATCGTTTTCGCCCGACGATACGATCAACGCCTGGCCGCTGATTGTGTTGGTCGACGATAGTTCATTCACCGCCGAGACGCTCAATCATTGGCTCTGGGTCACGTTCACGCGGAGCGACCCGGCCGTGGACATAGACGGCATTGGGGCGTTTATCGAACACAAGCATTGGGGCTGTCGCGGCTCGCTCGTGATCGACGCGCGGATCAAGCCGCACCATGCTCCGCCGCTGGAGGACGACGGAGCCGTCGTCAAACGAATCGAGTCACTCGCCGCGCGCGGTGGACCGCTCGAGGGGTTGATCTAGCGCGGTCGCACTGAGCGGCGACCGGCGGCAGAGCCGCCGGCTTGGGCTGGAATATGATCGTTAGCGGGCCAGGGCGACAGCGGACTTTTCCATCCGGCTCTCGGCCAGCGCGGTGTCGATGTTCATCTGCATCGTCACGCACCAGCGCCCTTGGCTGTCCCCTTGCACAAACCAGTGCGGGATGACAACCACCGATTGATGCACCAATTCAAAGCCACCCTCGGATTGGCTGACCGTTTCGATCGGATACGTCCAGAACTGCGTGGGGAGCGACGATTCGAGACCCACGTCGATGCCGAGCCATTCGTCGACCAGGTTCAACGAGCGGGTATCGACCAAATCGAGGTGCTTGCCGAGTTGGCCAAGCCGGTGATGCAGACCGTCATGGAAGTAACGATTCTCGGCACCGCTGGGGAGCCCTGCAAAATTGAACTCGACACCAAAGTGGAACGAACGACCGGCCGGCAGGCCTTCGATGAGATAAGCGATCTCGACGACGTGGCTGCCGGTTTCGAGCGTGACCCCCTTGGTGATCTTGAGCGGCACGCCCCAGGCGTTCCCCTGGCGGAACATCTGCACCTGATGGCGATCGGGGTTGCGACGCACGCGGGCTTCAAACACGCCGCCGATAAAGTCACCGCGTTCCATTGCCGTGCCAGCCACGACCGCTTCGAGCGTGGTCTCTTGATCGTAGAAGTGGTCGAGCAGGCTCTTGCGTTGGTAGGTGTCGTATTGCACGCGACGATCGAGGCCGGGTTGTTTGAAGATCACGCGGTCGTGGATACTGGCGACAGCACTCTGCGATTGTTGCGCGCCGGCGAGCACCTTGCGATGGTAGGCCTCGGGGCGACGTGACAACGTGGCCAGCAGGTTGTGGCAAATCGAGCGGACGTCGAGTTCGTACATCTGTCCGCCACGGTGGGGCGAGAGCAGCGCGGCCAAGCGGTCGTTGCTGAGGAACACTTCCTGACGCGCGTCGAGGTTGAAATCGGCGACAGTCGCTTCGATCCAACCCGTGCCGCGCATGGCCGCGCGATCGAGCAAGTTCTCGGCGGCGATCAGGTGGTTGTACACGGCATTGCGGAGGTGGGGGAGATAAATTCCGCCGAAGGCGCCGTGCCAGTAGCTGCAATTGCACTGACCGCGGTACAGTTCGCGCCGCGCCTGGGCGACCAGTTCGCGATCGTGCTGAGCCTCGACCGCCGCTTGCAGCCGATTGCTCACCATGAACATGCGGGTGTACATTTCGTCGCTCTCGGGGTACTTCACCTTGAAGTTCCGCCAGAAGCCGCCACGAATGAACCGATGGATCGTTGGCCAGCGCGGATCGTACTCCATGTCGTGCTTGATGCGGTCGTACTCGACGATCTGCTCAGCGGGCAAGGCCCACTCGGTCATCTCGCGATAGCTGGCGTCGGGCAAGAAAATTTTGCCCAGCGGCGGCACGTTGTCGACCGTCTCGCCGAGCGTCGTCACGTTGATCCACGACTGATTGGCCGCGAGCGCCTCGAAAAACCGTTGCAGCCAGCCATCTTCGTAGCAGTGCTTGTGCGTCTCGGGCCACGTGCCAAACTTCTCGCCATCGTCGCCAAACACGACGACCGACCCGGGGTGTTCCTGCGTGATGCCCCGCAGGTAATTGATCGTTTCTTGCGGGTCGGCGAACGGGATCAGATAGCGTAACCGTTCGCTGCCGGGAAACACGGCCACAATCTGGCCATCGTCTTCAGTGACGTGGTAGCCGTGCAGTTGGCTGTCGAGCAACCCGGAGTTCTTGAAGTGAAAGTCGTCGAGCAGCGTGTATTGAATGCCGGCCGTGGCGACCTCGCTCGTGAGCGATTGTTCCCAGACGCGCTCGGGCATCCACATGCCGCGGACTTTGGTGTTGAACCGCTGCTCCAGAGCGTCGCTGTACATGCGAATTTGGCCGACACGATCGCGCCGCGGCAGCATGGGCAGAATCGCCTCGTAGTACGCGCCGCCGATGATCTCGATGCGGCCGCTATCAACCAGTTGGGCGACCCGCTCGATGTATTCCGGATGCCGTTCGACGAGCCAATCCAGCAAGCAGCCGCTGGTGTGCAGGCCGATCTTGAGCGTCGGAAAACGCTCGAACACCTCGAGAAACGGCCGATAGCTGTCTTGGTACGCTTGCTCGATGACACCATCGAAGTTACCGACCGGCTGATGGTTGTGGAAAACGAGGCAAAGTCTAAGCGGCTGAAACATGGCGGTAGGGGGTCCCTGTGGATCGGGCTCGTGGCGATCTTCCGGTTAGGTCGACCATTTGCAGGTGACTTGCTTAGCCAATGGCTTGGAGTACGGCAAGGTCGAGAGAGATTCCCGGCTCAAAGACCGTGGCCCAAGGCCGTTGACTGCGCGAGGCAGTATAAGAGGCCCGATTCGGTTTCTAAAACATCAATTCCCGCTACCGCAACGCTCCGCCGAAGGGGCAGCTAGCACTCACCATATCAACGAGGGGGCTGTTTGAGCAAGTCGAACTCAGTCGCATGCGCCGCGGTGATGAGCCAGCGGTCGTCGAGTTTACGCCAATCGAGCCGGTAAGAGATAAAAGTCTCGCCCGCTGTGCCAGCAGCACCACGTAATTGTCCAGAAACACGCGCGGTCACATAGATCGTGGCCGTAGGCTGCGGCGTGAGCCGACTGACTTGCACCTTGGTATCAACCTGCTTGATGCGATCGATCCTCAAGCCGGTGAGGGTGGCTTGAGTGGTCCGGCGCAAGGCGGCTTGGGCAGGATCGATGAACGTGAGCAAGCGGTCAATCTGTTCCGCCTCGCAAGCCGCCACGGCCTCATCCAGCGCCGCTAGCACCGCTTCGCGATCGGTGACGATCCAGCGCTCGATGAACACGGCGGCAACCATCAAGACCGCGACCACGAGCATCGGCCCCGCCATGATGAGCCGACCGGTCTTGAACAGCGCGATGCCCAGGAGCAGTTCGACCATGAGACCGAGCGCGACGAATGGCGTGGGGTCTTCGGTCAGCCAAGTCATGGTATCGGCTCGGTCGACGTTCGCTGCGCGGTCCGGACCGCCCGCCAAGCAATCGCGGCGACGGTCGTGACGGCGACAAAGAACACGATCACCCGCGGAACGTGCTCGGTCGGCTCAGTGGCCGCGACAAGCACATCGGTCTCGGGCAACTCACCGCCTGATCGCTCGACCTGGACCCGCGTGCGGGTGTCGTGCATGCGTTCGAGCCGCGCCTGGCGCTGGGCATTCTTGGGGCCAATCGCCCAGAGACCTAGTAGTCCGGTGACGGCGAACAAACCGAGCCAGAACCACGGTGAGTCGGTCAGCGGGCGGGACATGGGGAAATGATGAGTGATGAATGCGGAATGATGAACTGACACGAACACGCTGTTCGCCGCGGGGCGCGTAGGGCTCGCTCACCCTTCGGCGACAAGTACGCGATCCGCTGCGCGGCAGCGGCTCACGAAAAGGCATTTACTCACCCCTCATCCCAAGCTCCTCACCCCGCGCTTACTTCTTGCGCTTCGCAAAGAGCGATCCGGCGTATTGGGCGGTCGCGCCGAGCGTCTCTTCGATCCGCAATAGCTGATTATACTTGGCGGTCCGATCGGTGCGCGAGAGCGAGCCCGTCTTGATCTGGCCGGTGCTCAGGGCCACGGCCAAGTCGGCAATCGTGGCGTCTTCGGTCTCGCCGCTGCGATGGCTGCTGATGCTCGTGTAGCCGTTGCGATGCGCGAGTTCGATCGCCTCGATCGTCTCGGTCAACGTGCCAATCTGATTCACCTTGATGAGAATGCTGTTGGCCACGCCGCGGTTGATGCCGTCTTGCAGGCGCTTCACATTGGTGACGAACAAGTCGTCGCCGACGAGCTGCGTTGTCGCGCCAAGCTTCTTGGTCAGTTGCAGCCAGCCGTCCCAATCGTCCTCGGAGCAGCCATCTTCGATCGAGACGATCGGGAACTTAGCGGTCCAGGAGGCGAGCATGTCGACCATGCCGGCTGGGTCGAGCTTGGTGAGTTCCTTCCGCTTGTGTCCCAGCGTGTAGGTGTTGGCCTTGGCATCGAACAACTCCGTGGCGGCCACATCGAGCGCGAAGAACACTTGCTCGCCCAGCTTGTAGCCCGCCTTCTCGACGGCGGTGCTGATGACCTCGAGTGCTTCAACGTCGCTCTTCAAGTCAGGGGCAAAACCACCCTCGTCGCCGACGGCCGTCTTGAAGCCCTTGTCTTGCAGCACCTTTTTGAGCGAGTGGAAAATTTCGACGCCGCAACGGAGCGCTTCGCTGAACGTGTCGAAGCCCAACGGCATGACCATGAACTCTTGCACGTCGACGCCGTTGTCGGCATGGGCACCGCCGTTGATGATGTTCATCATCGGGGCGGGGAGCAGCTTGGCGTTGACGCCGCCGAGGTAACGGAACAGCGGCAGCGAGCAGCACTCGGCCGCCGCCTTGGCCACGGCAAGCGACACGCCCAGGATCGCATTCGCGCCCAGTTCTTTCTTGTTGGCGGTGCCGTCGAGTTCGATCATCCGCTGATCGATGCTGCGCTGATCGAGCGCGTCGAGGCCGACGAGTTCGTCGGCAATTTTGTCGTTGATGTTGGAGACCGCTTGGGTGACTCCCTTGCCGACGAAGCGGCTCTTGTCGCCGTCGCGTAGTTCCCAGGCCTCGTGGGCCCCGGTGCTGGCGCCGCTGGGGACCGCCGCGCGACCGAACGAGCCATCGGCCAGCCGCACGTCGACCTCCACCGTGGGATTGCCTCGGCTATCGAGAATTTGACGTCCGTGGATATCAACGATCGTGGAGTTCATCATGTCCATGGCGGTGTGTTAACTATTGAAATGAAGGTGACTTACGGCAGTAATTGAACGCCCGCTCGGCCCTGATCGGCCCGTTCTCAACAGATGCCCATTGTGCATATTATGCGGCGCGTTGGCTATCCCCTCGGGACAACTTCTTGGTCGGTGGCAAAGGCCCGCAGATGTCAGGCGACGCCCCTGTTCAAACGGGCCCGATCGCAGCGCGTCGACGTGAGACGCGCCAAGCATCGAACGAGTAGATGGCCACGGCCGACCAGATGAGCGAAAAACTCACGAACTTCTGCGCGTCGAGCGGTTCATCCAACACGATGATCGCCACGAGAAACTGCATGCTGGGGGCCAGGTATTGTAAGAAGCCAAGTGTCGTCATCGGCAGTCGTCGGGCCGCCCCCGCAAACAGCAGCAGCGGCACGATCGTCACGGGCCCTCCTAGTGCCAAGGTGGCGAGCATCTCTGGGGCATACTCGGCTTCGACCGGTGAGAGCAGCAGATAGATGACGGCCAACGGCAACAGCAGTGTGGTCTCGACGCTCAAGCCGATGAGCGCATCCACGTGTAACAATTTGCGTGCCAAGCCATAGAGCGAGAACGAGACGGCCAGCCCCAGGGCAATCGACGGAAAGATGCCGCCGAGGGCCGTCTGATACACGACCCCGGCCGTGGCGAGCGCGATCGCCCATCCTTGCGCGCGTCGCAATCGTTCGCCGAGCACAAAAATTCCCAGCAGCACGTTGGCCAGCGGCGTGATGAAATAGCCCAACGAGGCTTGCAGCACCTGTCGGGTCGAGACGGCGTAGATATAGATGAACCAGTTGGCTGCGATGAGCAGCGTGCTGAGGGCCAGCCCGGCGATGAGTTGCCGTGAGCGCCACACACGCAGCCAATCTCCGAGCCGCCGCAAGCTGACGATCACGATCAACAAGGCCGCGCACGACCACACGATCCGATGCGCGAGCACGTCGATCGGGAGCACGTCGCGGACCAGGCGAAAGTACAGCGGGATCATGCCCCACCACGCATACGCTCCTAGTCCGAACCACAGTCCGGTGCGTCGCGTGGGGTCCAACGGCTCGTGGTTCATCCGTGTGCCGCCCATCTCGCTAGCGTTGCAAAAGCTGCGGCAACTCGGGTGGCTTGCCATCTCCGACGAGCACCGGCTGGACCGGTCGCGGCATGATGAGCTGACTTAACTGCGTGACCTCGTGGTGCTCTGTGAACCAGCGGCGACACGCTTCGCGGCTCTGATCGCGTCGCGCGAAGGTCGAAAAGGCCCCCAACGACGCCTGATCGGTAATCACGGCGATTCGCGCCACGGCCGTGTCACAGTAGCGATATTGGGCCGCGTCAGGCTCGGGGCGGCGCCGTTCGTCATCGAGCAGCGGCAGTAAAAATGGCAATCGATTCAGCGTGTAACGGTTCGTCACTCCCGCCACGACGGCCGCGTACCACGGACTGACACGCGCCGTGCGCGACGCCTGCTCCAGCCGCTGGATTAACGCCGACTGTTGTTCGATCGTGCCAAAATCGGCGATCAGCGCCGCCGCTACCGACAGTTCATGGGCCGCAGGTTCATTCTGGTCGAGCAACTCGGTCGCCTGCCGCGTCGCCTCCGATGCGAATGGATCGCTCGGCTGGTCGATCAATCGGGCCACCAATGCCAACGCAAACGGCTTGTGCTCGCGTAGGTATTGCTCGACAACGGGGGTGACACTCGCGTCCGACATTCGCTGCCGGAGCGCGCGCACCAGCGTGGGATAATCGTCGGCCGAGGCAACGACCTGGGGAACGAATGCTCGTCGCAACGCTTCCCATTCGTGCGCGGTGGGCACGGGCCGGGGCAGATAGGTTCGCAGGTTGTGCTCTTGGATTCCCGCCGGGGGACCAAACTCGAACGAGAACATTTCGCGCAGCGTCGGCTCCACGCCCCAACGGTCATACTCCAGGCGGAAGAGCGCTGAGACCGTCCCCGTGCGGTGTCGCCCCCCCATGCAATGCACGGCGACGGGAAAATGCTCTGGGTTGTCAAACAACGCGAAGAACGCCTCGAACTGCCAGGGACTAAACCACGGCCAGCACGCTTCGTTCCCCATCCACCATTGCTGGTGATCGATGCCCAAGCGGCGCACGTAACTCGACTCCATCGCGCCGTCAGCCTCGCCCAGATCGAGCCATCCCTGGTGCAACTGACAATCGTAGAGTTGCAAGCTGAGGACGGTTTTCACGCCGTGATGATTGACGAGATGATCGAAGCCAAATTCGGTCGGCTGGCCGGCGCGGTACAGCACCCCTGCGCGAACGACCTGAAAACGCTTGGCCTGATAGCGCCAGAAGCAGTACCACAGCCCGCCCGAGCCGACGAGCAGCACGGTTAACACAACGCCCCAGGATCGCCGTGAAAGCGACCACGGAATCGCTTTCGGCACGAGGCTCAGCAGGATCATGGCATCCGTTCCCTTAACTTGGGCGCGCCATGCGTGGCACGCTCTGCAGGCCACGTTAATCGACAGAAGGTGGAACCGTCAATTGCGGTTTTCGGTCGCGCGCGTTGCGGTAACTCAATAAGCGACAAGTGGTTGAGTGGATTTTGTCGCATCGCGGCCTGTCGCAGCGGTTGCGGTTGCGTGCTGGGCGAGTCGCGGTATATTAGTGGTTTGCTCGAAAGTAAGTGTTTTCAAGTATTTGCGGAGGATGGCCATGGCGGCCGGATGTGAAGTTTGTGGCAAGACCGCTGGCAAGGGAAACTCGGTCACCACGCGCGGCAAGGCTAAGTACCTCGGCGGTGTCGGTACCAAGGTCACCGGCATTACGCGCCGGCTCTTCAAGCCGAATCTCCAGAGCATCAAGGTCACCCAAAACGGGACCAACAAGACCATTCGCGCTTGCACCCAGTGCATCCGCAGCGGTCGTGTGACCAAGGCGGTTAAAGCCGCCCCGTTTCGCGTGCCGACGGAAGCCAGCAACGCCAAGAAGAAGGCCAAGGCCTAGTCCTGTGACGTTGAGGTCGCCGGTGCGATGAGCTTGACGCGAAACGATGTCGACAAGGTCTCGTTGTTGGCGCGGCTGCTGCTCACGCCCGACGAACTTGAGCAAATGACCGGCCAGCTCACGCAGATCGTGGGCTATGTCGAGCAGCTCAACGAGTTGGACACAACGCACGTGCAGCCGCTTTCGCATCCGGCCGATTGCGCCAATGTGTTTCGCGACGACACGCCCCGCGGCAGCATGCGCCGCGACGAGATTCTGGCCAACGCCCCGCACACCGACGGCGAGTTCTATCTGGTGCCGGCCGTGCTCGGCGAGTAAGTCTTGTCCGAAGGAGGGGGCGCGTCACGCGGCCTTGTCTGCTTCATGTCGACCGCCCAGCAATGGCTCGCCGCCCTGCGTGAGGGGCAAGTCTCCTCGCTCGAAGTCACGCGCAGCTGCGTCGAGCAGATTCAAAAACACGACGCGCACCTGGGCGCGTTTCTGCGGTTCGATCCCGAGCCCCCCCTCGCGCAGGCGAAACGCATCGATGAGCGCCGCGCGCGAGGCGAGTCGCTCGGGCTGCTGGCCGGCTTGCCCGTGGCGGTCAAAGACCTGTTGTGCAGTCGCGGCGAGTTGACGACCTGCGCTTCGCGCAGCCTGGCTAACTATCGCGCTCCGTACGATTCGACGGTCGTCGCCAGACTCAAGGCGGCCGACGCCGTGCTGATCGGCCGCACGAACATGGACGAGTTCGCCATGGGGGGCTCGACCGAGAATTCCGCGTTCCAGTTGACTCGCAATCCTTGGGACACACAGCGCACGCCCGGCGGTTCCAGCGGCGGAGCCGCGGCCTGCGTCGCCGCGTCGATGGCCCCGCTCTCGATCGGCACCGACACCGGTGGCTCGATTCGTCAGCCCGCGGCGCTCTGTGGCGTGACCGGCCTGAAACCCAGCTACGGCCGGGTGAGCCGGTACGGACTCGTCGCCTTCGCCAGCAGCTTGGATCAGGTTGGGCCCATCGCCCACTCGGCCCAAGACGCGGCGACGCTGCTCGAAGTGATCGCCGGTCACGATGAGCGCGACTCGACAAGCATCGATCGACCGGTAGAAGCCTACTCACAAACCGTCGACCGACCGCTCGATAAGCTGACGCTGGGCGTGGTCCGCGAGCATTTTGTCGGCGCTCTCAACCCCGAGGTCGAGAGCGCGGTTCGCCAGGCCATCGACGTCTTCACGAAACTTGGCGCGACGGTCCGCGATATCTCACTGCCGCACAGCAAATATGCCGTGGCGACCTACTATCTGGTTGCCCCCTGCGAGGCGTCGAGCAATCTTGCCCGATACGATGGCATCCATTACGGACATCGCACCGACGAAAAGAAACTGCAGGCCGATCGTGCCGCGTTGCGCAAGCAACTCACCGCCGCGGGCAAAACAGCAGAACTCGCAGCGCTCGATGCGCCGCTGGTCGAGTTGTACCGTCGCAGCCGCGCCGAGGGATTTGGCAGCGAGGTCAAGCGTCGCATTATGCTTGGCAGCTACGCCCTGAGCGCTGGCTACTACGACGCATACTATCTCAAGGCGCTCAAGGTGCGGCGGTTGATTCGCGATGATTTCCAGCAAGCGTTCAAGCAGGTCGATTTTATCATTGGCCCCGTCACGACTTCGCCCGCCTTCAAGATTGGCGAAAAGGCCAATGACCCCTTGGCCATGTACATCGAAGATCTGTACACGGTTAGCGCCAATCTTGCGGGCATCGCGGGCATCAGCATCCCGTGCGGGCTGAGCGACTCGGGGTTGCCGATCGGAGTGCAACTGCAAGCCGCGCCGTTCGACGAGGGGCGGCTCTTGCGTGCCGCCCACATGTATCAGCAAGCCACCGACTGGCACACCCGCCGCCCAACGCTTCAAGAACAGTAGGAAAGAAACCACAGATGAACACAGATGAACACAGAACAGATAAAGACGGATGAGATTGATGAGCTAACCGAGAAGGTGATCGGGTGCGCTTTTAAGGTGGCGAATGATTTGGGGAACGGTTTTTTAGAGAAGGTTTATGAGAACGCATTGACGCATGAGATGCGGAAGCTGGGGCTCGTTGTTGAACAGCAGCGAGCGTTGGAAGTGCGATATGACGGAGTGTTGGTTGGGAATTACGTGGCGGATATCGTTGTGGCCAATTCGCTGCTCATTGAACTAAAAACGGCCAAGGCTCTCGACGACATTCACACCGCCCAGTGCCTGAATTATTTGAAAGCGACCGGTTTGCCGATTTGCCTTTTGTTCAACTTTGGAACACCCAAGCTCGAAATCAAACGACTGGTCGGCAGGACATTCCCGAAGGGAAGAAACCACGGATGAACACGGATG
>CAZZBK010000002.1:0-138686 GCA_964652155.1 uncultured Planctomycetaceae bacterium
CATCTGGGAGGTGATCGAGGCGGCCAAGACCAAGCCGTTCGGGTTCCAAGCCTTTTACCCGGGGCCGGGGCTCGGCGGACACTGCATTCCGATCGACCCGTTTTATCTCACCTGGCTGGCTCGTAAGCATGGCATGACCACGCGGTTCATCGAGCTTGCCGGCGAGATTAACACGCACATGCCGCAATACGTCGTGGATCGCACGATGCAGGTGCTCAATCAGCATGCCAAGCCCGTCAAGGGGAGCAAAATATGTCTGCTGGGCGTGGCGTACAAAAAAGACGTCGACGACCCACGTGAAAGCCCGGCGTTCCGGTTGATGGAACTATTCACCGAGGCGGGCGCGCAATTGTCGTACCACGATCCACACATTCCCAAGCTGCCTCGCTCGCGGCACTATAAATTGCCCGAGATGAAAAGCTCAACCTTGACGGCCGAGTTCCTGGCCGCACAAGACTGTGTCGTGATCGTCACCGACCACACGGCCTTCGATTACGCATTCATTGTCGAGCACGCCCAGTGCGTGATCGACAGCCGCAATGCGACGAAAAACTTGTCGAAGCATCGCACGAAGATTCACAAGGCGTAGTGGACGCGATCGGCCTTGGGGGGCCTGACAGGCGTTATGCCACCCACGATGGCGACGCTCGCGCTATGCCGTCAGGTGTCGCACCATGACGCAACTGGCTTGACCCTGCGGCGTCACGCTGAGATTCAAAAATGTCGAGCCAGCGCGGGTCGAGTCGTTTCGGACCACGTGAATCGGGCACTCGGGATCGGGCGATTCGTAATTGAGCGTGGGGAACAAGCTCCCCTTGTGGAGCGAGAGCACGCCGGCGATCAGCTCGACCAAGCCGCTCCCCGCGCCAAGGTTGCCCATGTAGCTTTTGAGCGCGGTGACAGGCAAACGGTCGGCGAGTGACCCGAAGACCTCGACGATCGCGCGGGCTTCGTCAATGTCGCAACTGCGCGTGCTCAGCCCATGAGCCTGGATGTGCCCCACGTCGTCGGGAGAAGCATTCGCGTCGCGGAGCGCGGCGCGCATGGCATTGGTGAGTGCGCGATCGCGCTGGGGTGCCATTTGCCGCGTGGCGACGGTTGAGGAGCCGACCCCCACGATTTCGCCATGAATGGTGGCTCCGCGGGCCACGGCAGATTCGTAATTTTCGAGCACGATGGCTCCGGCCCCTTCGCCGAGGACCATGCCGGTGCGATTCAAATCGAACGGCCGCGCCACGGCAGTGGGTTCGACGCCGTTGCAGGCGATCTCTTCCTGCTGGACGGCATGAATCGATTTCATCGGGTGGATACGCGTTCCGGTCGCGCCGGCGACCATGATATCAGCATGACCGCGAGCCACGACACGATAGGCTTCACCGACGGCCAAATTGGCCGATGCCTCGCGGAACGTCAGCGAGTTGCTCGGGCCGCGCAGGTCGTTGTAGATCCCCAGGTGCGCGGCGGGCATGTTGGGTAAATACCGCAGCAACCACAGCGGAAAGAGTCGAGGGAAGCCCTCACTGACCCACCGCGTGTAATCGAACTGGCCGGTGGCTCCGCCACACTCGCGGACTGCGAGGGCGAACTCTTCCGGATCCATGAGCATGTAATCGGCACCAAAGACGACCCCCGCGCGCTCGGGATCGAACTTGCCGGCGACGAGGCTGGCGTGCCCCAAGGCCCGTTGTGCGGCGGCGAGCCCCATGATCGATTCGCGGCAGAGGGTTTTGAGCCCTTTGCGGATCGCTTTTTTCTTGTCGGCTTCGAGCGGACCGAAGTTGCCAATCTCTTCGGTGAAATGGGTCGCCGCGCCAGCGTAATGCACCAGCGGAGTCGAGTGGACGGGGTCCAAGGGCACGACGCCGCTACGCCGTTCGATGAGGGCTTGGCCGAGTTCCTCGGGCGTTTGCCCCAACGGGCAAATCAGCCCCATACCGGTAATCACCACCCGCCGCTGGGCGGGCGTCGACATCACCATGATCTAACCGACTCCGAAAGACAAAAAACGCCCATTCAGTTTACCGAACGAACCCAGTACGCGGTAGGAGCTAGCGAGCGCAGCGGCGTAATTCTGCCGGGAGTCAGAACTTAAGAGCTCTTACGAGAATGAGCTCGCGCTGCGAAGTTTCGGCGTTTATGGGCCGATTCTGATATTTGATCGGGTGGCGTCGACCCTCTTGTTCAGTGCTTTTAGTAACGTCCGCCAAATTTTCGGGCCTCGCCAGGCGAAGCGGTGGTGGCGGACGAGGCGGAGGCCGAAATAAGGCCGCGGCTCTCGATAAACACCAGTAAATCGGCGCGGGCGGCCTGCGAGACGAGAGGCAGGCTGGCCAACAGGGCCCCGGGCTCGGTGGGCGTGGGGGGGGCAACCATCCCCATGCCAATAATCAATACCTGATCGGCGGGCCAACGGAACCGTTCGTGCATCCGTAGCTGTGATATTTGCGGCACATCGATTTTTAGCCGTTGGCGAGGGGCCAAGGGGGACGGGGCGTCGAGCAGCACCGGAATCAACCGTTCGAGTTGATCGACGTTGCATTTGACGACCGCATCAATCGTCCGGCCGTCGACCGACAGCAGCGGGTGGAGTTCGAGATTAAAGCCTTCGTTGAACTGGGCCACGTCGGTCTCGTACCCTCCGGCGGTGCCAGGTCGAGCGAGCAGATTACGGACGTAGCTCTTCGCTTGTCCCACGGCCACCGCGGCAGACTGTCCGTTGTTGACAATCAGCTGCGGGGCACTGTGTTCACGGTAGTCCGTGCGTTTGCGTAGCTCGGCGAGCAGTAATGCCGCTTCCTCTTTTTGCAACAGCCACGCCTGAATACCGGGCGACTGGACCGCCACCGGGTGCAGCAGGTTTTGGGCCTGAATGCGCCAGTTGGGGCTGGCGAGCGTGGCGAGGCGAAAGGAGAAGCCGATCGACGCGGCCTCGCTGCTCACAAACCGGTCGACGACGTCGGCAACGGTCGCTTGCATTTCGGGCGTATGATAGACGCGCAAGGTTTTGGCGTTCGCGCTCAGAATTCCGAGCGGTTCACCATGCCAGGCCTCGTAGCCCGTCTCGCGCAGGATCCAGTCGACAAGAGCCTGTTCCGGTCGCTGAGTGCTCGAGACGCGATGGGTGTAGGGAGTCAGATCGTATTCTCGCCAAACCTGACCTTGCTCGTTCGGCAGCACCGCGGTTCCTTGGGTTACTTTGGTGCCCGAGGGACGTGGCGTGCGGTTGATCGACTTGAGTGGTTCGATCGGTGCAAGTTCGTTGGGAGTCGCGGCCGGCGCGGCCGAAGATCCAACGGGCGAAATCGGAGCGATCGGAGACACACTGCCCGCCGCGGCCGGCGCGATCGGCGTCGTGCTGAGCGGCGTGGGATTGCTCGCCGTTCGCCACGGGGTCGTTGGTCCGCCGACGGAGACCGCCGTCGGAGCCCGGCCGAAGCTGCCGTTGGTCGACGCATCGGGACTGGACTGAGGAATCGCTACGCGCGTCTGAGCCGCCAGGGTCGAGACCGAGGCGAAGCAGATCCACGCCGCCATCGACGCTCGTCGCAAATTCATAGCCACGCCTCCTTGCGCAGTGCCGGAACGAATTCGGGGTGCGGAGTATAGGCGAGTCGGGCGTTGCGGAACAAGACAGGACCTCAGCCCAAGCCGGAGAATTCCGCGCCCCGCTGCCCGTGCTAGCAACGTCACCGTCCGACTGCGTCTAACGCAGCTTGCCGATGATAATCGAGCCGTTGTGGCCCCCGAAGCCAAAGCTGTTGGACATGGCCACCGAAAAGGCTCGCTGCCGCGGCTCGTTGGGCGTGTAGTCCAGGTCGCATTGCGGGTCAGGCTTTTGCAGGTTGATCGTGGGGGGGATCACATCGTCACGCATGCCCATGATCGTCGTGATGAGTTCGACGCCACCGCTGGCGCCGAGCAAATGGCCGAGTTGGCTCTTGGTGCTCGAAATGCTGAGTTTGTACGCATGATCGCCAAAGACCCGCTTGATGGCTTTGGTTTCGGCAACATCGCCGAGCGAGGTACTCGTGCCGTGCGCGTTGATGTATTCAATATCGGTCGGGTTCAGTTTGGCGTCGCGCAAGGCGAACGTCATGGCGCGTCCCGAGTGGGTACCGTTCTCGTCGGGCTGGGTGATGTGGCTGCCGTCGGCGGTGATGCCGTAACCGAGCACTTCGGCATAGATGCGTGCGCCACGCTTTTTGGCATGTTCGAGTTCTTCAAAGACGAGGATGCCTGCTCCTTCGGCCAACACGAACCCATCGCGATCGATATCGAACGGCCGGCTGGCTCGTTGCGGATCGTCATTGCGTTCGCTGAGTGCCCGCATGGCGGCAAAACCGGCGGTGCCCATGGGAGTCAAGCCGGCTTCGCTGCCGCCGGTGATCATGATATCGGCGTCGTCGTACTGAATGGCGCGCAGCGCGTCACCCATGGCATTGGTGGCGCTGGCACAGGCGGTGGCGACGGTCGTGCAGGGGCCGCAAAAACCAAACTGGATCGAGACATGGCCGCTGGCCGCGTTGACGATGAGCTTGGGAATTGTGAAGGCGGAGACCTTGTCGGGCCCTTTTTCGATCAGCCGGGTGTGCTGGCTCTCGAACTCATTGAGCCCACCGACGCCGGAGCCGAGAATGACCCCCGCGCGCAGGTGATCGAGCTGGTTCAGATCGAGCGCGCTATCCTGAAAAGCCTCGAGCGCGGCGACGAGCGCGAATTGCGTGAAGCGATCGAGGCGTTTTTGATCTTTGTGCGAGATCAGGGGCTCGGGAGCCCAATTGCGCACTTCACCACCGAACCGCGCTCGATAGAGCGAGGCATCAAAGAGCGTAATCGGTCCGACGCCGCTTTCCGACGCACAGATCCGACGCCAAAATTCATCGACACGGTTACCCAACGACGTCACAACGCCGAGGCCCGTGATGACCACGCGGCGTTTCATTTTCCGTTTTGCGAATCTTCGATGTACTTGACCGCCTGACCAACGGTTTGGATTTTCTCCGCCGCCTCGTCGGGGATATTCACGTCGAACTCTTCTTCGAGTTCCATGACCAGCTCGACCGTGTCGAGGGAGTCGGCGCCCAAGTCGTTCACGAACGAGGTCGCTTCGGTAATTTGGTCTTTGCTGACGCCGAGTTGCTCAGCCACGATGTCGATCACGCGATCGCGAACAGATGCCACGTTGTTGTTCCTCCCAGAGGGGACATATTAGTGATTCAGGTCTGGTTAGCCGAGCGCACGAGACACTCGTCGCTGCCAACCACACCGACGGACAGGGGTCCGCCCAAAAACACGCCGGTGACTCACAGCGTTGGCAAGAAAGTGAAGATATACATGGTTTTAGCCGTGCTGTAAATATGGGTGACTCGATGAGCTTCCGGCAAAACTCGGAGTTTCCGGGGTGTACGAGGCCTGTTTTGACAAGCTTTGTGGGCCAGAAGAGTTATGACGACCTGGTTGTGCGTTAGGCGGTTAGCCCGCCATCGACCGTGAGCACGTTTCCGGTGATATAGCCCGACGATTTGGCTGCCAAAAACAGCACTGCCTGGGCGATCTCGTCGGACGTGCCGAGCCGCTTGGCCGGAATGCGTGCTTTAATCTCGCCGATGATGGCCTCACCCATCGCCTCGGTCATCTCGGTCTCGATGAACCCCGGCGCGACGGCGTTGACGGTCACTTTGCGGCCGGCGAGTTCGCGCGCCACGGTGCGGGTCATGCCAATGAGCCCCGCCTTCGAGGCCGAGTAGTTCGCTTGGCCAGGGTTGCCCATTAACCCCGACACGCTGGCAATGTTAATAATTCGCCCGTAGCGGGCTTGCATCATGGGGCGCGTCGCGGTGCGGGTGAACAAAAATGCGCCGCGGAGGTTGGTGTTAATCACCTCATCCCACTGCTCATCGGTCATGCGCGGAATGAGTGTATCACGGGTAATGCCGGCATTATTGACGAGGATGTCGAGCCGACCCAATTGCTCCACCACGGCGTCGACCACCTTCTGCACGCTCTCAGAGCTGCTGACGTCGCACTCGTAGGCCACGGCTTTGCCACCGGCGGCGCTGATTTCGGCGACAACCTCGGCGAGCTTGTCTTTGCTGCGCGCCACGGCGGCGACCGTTGCGCCGCTGTGAGCCAACATCTTGGCAATCGAGCGGCCGATGCCGCGCGATGCGCCAGTAACAATGGCCACCTGGCCGGTCAAGTCGACCCGAACATCTCCCATCGATCCCTGGCTCATGCACAATTCCCTTGCATTTGAATGGTCCGCGTCGCGTGCTGGCCGTCCATCGTTGAAGCGGTCGGGCAACGAACCGTGCTAAGGCTGGGGCCAAACCGAGCCTCACGGACCTCATTAAGGTACTCGTTTTAATGCTGCAATTCTACCCATTCGCGACCCGATGAGCAGCCGTCATCCTGAATTGTCATGACGCCCGGACAGGGCTGCAAGCCGCTCAGTCGCCGCGTCTACCCCATGACTCCCTGGCTGTCGACCTTGCGATCGATCCGTTTGAGCAGTCCGCGCAACACTCGGCCGGGACCGACTTCCCAAAACTGATCGATTCCGCGGGCCAAGAGTTTGCGCATCGAGTCTTCCCAACGGACGGGCGAACAGACCTGCTGGACGAGCAAGGCACGGATTTCTTCGGGATCGTCGTGCGATTGGGCGTCGACGTTCGAGATGACACAGAGGCGCGGCTTTCGCAGCGGCACGTTAGCCAAAGCAGCCCGCAACCGTTCGACGGCACTGGCCATGATCGAGGTGTGAAAGGCTCCGGCCACAGCGAGTGGCACGGCCTTCATCGCCCCCGCGGCAGGAGCAAGTTCAGCCACGCGGCGACAGGCGGCCAGGGTCCCCGACACCGCGATGTTACCGGGACAAAGCAGATTGGCAATTTCCAGCACGTCCCCCTCGCGCGCCTGAGCGCACAATGCGGCAACTTGCTCGCGCTCCAGGCCTAGAATGCTGACCATGCCGCTCTTGGTTGCGTCCGAGGCGGCTTGCATGGCCGCCCCGCGCTCCTGAACCAGCTTGAGCCCGTCCTCGAATTCGATGACGCCGGCAAACACGAGCGCCGTGTATTCACCGAGACTGAGTCCGGCCGCGGCTTGGCATTGTTCGAGCACTTCCGGCCGATCGGCTTTGAGCACCTCCACGGCGGCCAAGCTGGTCACAAACAAGGCCGGCTGGCTGACAACCGTCGTGTCGAGTTGCTCGACCGGTCCTTCAAAGCAGAGCTTCGCAAGGTCGTAGCCCAAGACCGCGTTGGCCCGATCGTACAGGGCACGCACGGCACTGCGCGAGGCAGCAAGCTCCGCACCCATGCCAACGCTTTGCGCTCCTTGGCCAGGAAATAAACAAGCAACGGCGCTCACGATGGTCTCGGATCGGTCGAAGAAAACGGGAGAGGACGCCCACGAGGCCAGTCAATACCCAGCGTATTGCTCGCCCGAGAGAACGTTATTCGGACGCTTCTTCCGTGGCGCGAACCACTTCGCGACCCATGTAATGACCACAGTTGGGACAGACCACATGGGTCGGCACCATCGTGCTGCACTTTGGGCACGAATGGAGCTGCTTGGCCACCTTGAAGTCGTGGGCTCGACGCATGCCAGTACGGGAATTTGATTGACGTCGCTTGGGAACGGCCATGACTGTACTCGTCGCGTATAAAAAGGTCGTCGGCCCCACAGCGGGCCGCAATCTCGTAAACAGGTAAACGAGTCACTGTAAGAACCGTGGGGCGAGTCGTCAAGGCGCGAGCCGAGACATTTCGACCAAACACGACCTATTGATTGGACTTACGGCTACTGGCCAACACAGATCAGCCGCTCTTTGGTGCGAAAATAGAGCCGGCCGTCGGCCATCGCCGGGGTGGCAATGCCGCTGTCTCCAAGGTCGTTTTTGGCCAGGATTTCCAACTGCGGCGCGTCACGGATGACCACCACAAACCCATTCTCGCCGAGAATATAGATTTTTCCGTCACCGGCCACCGGCGAGGCATAGTAGTTCCCCAGATTTTGCAGCCGCTTTTGGGTCCAATTCGTTTTGCCGTCCAGGGCGTTAAAGCAACTGCTGATGCCCCCTTGTTTGACGAGGAACAGCCGGTCGCCGCTGAGAATGGGTGACGCGATGTTCGACGACGCCTTGTTGTCGAGCCGCCAGACGAGATGTGTTTTGGACACATCCCCCGTGCCGCCGCCGCGAATGGCTTCGACAATGCTGCCGCCGCCGACCATGTTGATCGGAGATTGAAAGGCCGCGTCGACTTCGGTCCCCGTCAGGAAACCGTCCTTGTTGGCGTCCCCATGATCGAACTTGCTCCAAAACGGCTCGGCAATCTCCTGTTTCGAGAGCTTGCCGTCCTGGTTCGTGTCGCGCCATTCGAGCAAGGCGTCCTTGAGCATTCGATCGGCGTCGCCGTAGCTTTGCACCGAAATGTAGATCAAATCGTCTTTGACGACCGGCGAGGTCATAATCGTCCGCAGCAGTGTGTTGCAGGTCCACAGTTCCTTGCCGCTACGCGGATCGTAGCCCTTCATCTTGCCAGTGCCCGCGACAACTAAATCCGTGCGGCCGTTCACGGTGCACAGCACAGGCAACGAGTAGCCAGCGAGCATCTCGGGGCGCGGCGTTTTCCAGCGCACGCTTCCCGTCTGCTTGTCGAACGCATAGAGCATCGGGGCCAAGTCGTCGTCTTGGCTAAAAATCACCAGGTCCTCATAGACAATCGGCGACGACGCGGCTCCCCAGGCCATAAGATAAAACGGCTCGCTAATCGGAGAACGCCACAGCTCGCGGCCATCGTTGGCATCCAGCGCGAGCATGCCGTGCGTGACAAAGTACACATACACCCGCTCACCGTCGGTGGCCGGGGTCGACGAGGCGGGCACATTTGGCGGGATGATCGTGGGCAACTTGCCCGAGGGATAAGCCTTGCGCCAGTGTTCCTTGCCCGTCTCGGCGTTGTAGCTGATGACACTAAACTCATCCGGGGTCGACATCGTGGTCACAAACAACCGGCCGCGCGAGATGATCGGCGACGCGATCCCCTCGCCGATCTTGTGAGACCAGCGGACGTTTTGCTTGTCCGAGAATTCGACCGGCAGCGGCTTGGTGTTGGTCGATACTCCGGTGCCGTTGGGGCCACGAAACTGTGTCCAGTCTTCAGCCTGAAGCGGAGCAACGCTCGGTAGTAGCCACACCAGCATCGCCAGTGATTTCAACCATCGGGTAGCCATTCGATCCTCCGACAAAATAACGCTCGTTTTCGCTCGATATCGCATAAGGGCAATCTATTTACCTGGAAAAACGTGCCCTTGGACGCTCATCGGGACCGAGTACAGCGACGTCCGCGCAGTCACGAAGAGCGTCTTGCCATCGGGTCCGCCAAAGGTCGCGTTCGCGGGCCCCTCAGGAAACGCGATGATGCCCAATAGCTTGCTGTCGGCCGAGTAGACCTGCAATCCCAAGCCCGACGTAATGTACAAATTCCCTTGCACGTCGACCGTCAGGCCGTCGCCACCGCGTCCCGATTGTCCCGCAGGCTGCTTGAGCGTGCAGAACACGCGCCCCTTGCCGAGTTTGCCGGGTGACTCGACCGGATAGGCCATCATCTCGGCTTGTTGTGAAGGGATGACATACAGGGTTTTTTCGTCGGGCGAGAGAATCACGCCGTTCGGCGCTTTCAGATCATCGATCAAGCGGGTGACCTGCCCCGACTTGTCGACATAGTAGACGGCCGTGACTTTTTGCGGCAGAGGGTCCGGAGCGCGGAAGTGAGGGTCCGTAAAGTACACGCCTCCCGCGCGGTCGATGACCAGATCGTTCGGAGCATTGAACCGGGCACCGTTGTGCTGTCCTGCCACAACGCGCCGTTGCTTGCCATCGGCCGAGATGGCCACGATTTGCCCTTGCATTTCGCATGCCATCAGCTCGCCTTGCGCGTTGAACATCAGCCCGTTGGTGTTGTTGGCCGGCTCGCGAAACACGCTCAGCGCGCCGGACGAGTCAATTTTGTAGATTTTGTCGGCTGGGATATCGCTGAAGACGAGATTGCCTTGTCGGTCGGCCGCGGGTCCTTCGGTGAATTTGAAGTCGCCGTGGACTTTCTTGATCGGCCCCGTCGGCCCCAGTCCAGGGATGGATTCTTGCGCCGAGAGCGGACCGGCGCTGACGACCAGAGCCAACCATACGAACCGAAATGAGCGTAACATGCGGACAGCTCCCAGCAGAGAAACGGGCGGGTCAATCAAAGTCGCTGCCCAGTAGCGTGCCCGACGACCGTGCCGCGGTCAACTGTTTTTTGCGAGGATCGATGAATTCACACCCCTCACACTCGCAGCACAAGCGAGCCGCTCACGCGGCGGATCAGACGACGCATTTCCAAGGCGCTGAGTATCGCCAACACCTGCGGGGCCGAGAGTGCGCACCGCGCGATCAGCGTGTCGATCGGCGTGGCCTGGGTCTCGATCGCGTCGAGCACGCGCTGCTCGAGGTCGTTGAGCAACAGTTCCGCAGGGCTATGAATCGTGCGTCCCGCGGCGTTCGTCGTCGGTTTTACGAGTGGCCCGAGCGATTCGAGCACATCGTCGGCGGTTTCGACGAGCGTGGCACCGTCGCGAATCAGACGATGGCAACCGCGCGAGGCGCGTGAGTCGACCCGTCCGGGGACGGCGAACACCTCGCGCCCCTGCTCCATCGCATGCCGCGCCGTGATCAGCGCCCCGCTCCGCTCGGCCGCCTCGACCACGATGATCCCGAGCGACATGCCGCTGATCAGCCGGTTGCGTTGCGGGAACATCGCCGCGAGCGGTTCGCCATCGACATGCGCCTCGCTCATGACGGCCCCCGAGCGACTCACTTCCTCGGCCAGGGTATTGTGCTCGGGGGGAAAAATGTTCAACACGCCGCTGCCGAGCACGGCGATCGTGCGACCGCCGGCCTCGAGTGCCCCGCGGTGAGCGGCCGCGTCGATGCCACGCGCCAAGCCGCTGATAACGGTCAGCCCGGCACGGGCGAGCGAAGCGGCCAGTTTCTCCGCGATCGTCACGCCATAATGGGTCGCATGCCGCGAGCCGACAATGGCCACCGCCATCGCGTCCTCGCTGCGCCATTGCCCGCGTTGATACAGAATCGGGGGCGGGTCGTAAATCTCGGCCAGCGATGGTGGATAGCCCGGAGCGTCGAGCGTCAGAATGTCGACCTGCTGCTCGCGGCAGCGTCGCAATACGGCATCGACATCGATCGTGGTCGGAGCCCGGGCGATCGCGGCCGTCAACTTCGGGCCTACCCCGTTCACCTCGCGGAGCGCGCTCGGGGCGGCAGCCAACACCGCCGACGCCGAGCCAAAATGATCGAGCAGCGCGCGCCACGCGCGTGGCCCCACGCCGCTCACAAGCGACAGTAACAGCGTGTCTCGCAACCGAGAGTCGGCGTCGGGTGCCTCGTCATCCGTATTCAAGCAACGGTCGTCGCTCATCGGGCTACCCGTAGGTTACTGGCCGCAGCGCTGCTTCGACCAGCGAGGGTTCGATATCGCCGACCAACTCGACATGCCCAAGGCGGCTGGGGAGCACGAAACGCAACCGGCCATGCTCCACCTTCTTGTCGTGGCTCATCGCTTCGATGATCGCGGACGTTTCGAGCTGCGGCACTTCGGTGGGCAAGCCGAGCGCCTGGATCAACGCGTACTGACGTCGCGTGAGGTGCTCGTCGATTCGTCCGAGCCGTTCGGCCAATCGGCTGGCGCAGAGCATGCCGATGGCCACCGCCTCGCCGTGGAGCAACTCGCCGTAATGGGTGAGCGCCTCGAAGGCGTGACAAAACGTATGGCCATAATTGAGCACGGCGCGCAAGCCGGTGGTTTCGTGCTCGTCTTTCGAGACGACCTCGGCTTTCAACTCGCATGAGCGGGCCACCACATGCTGGAGCACCGCGGGGTCGCGTCGTTGTAAACCGGCCACGTTCGCTTCGAGCCAGGCGAAGAATTCCGCGTCGAGGATCACGCCGTATTTGACCACCTCGGCCAAGCCTGCGCGGTACTCTCGCTGCGGCAGCGTGTTGAGCACCGCCGTGTCGATGAGCACGGCCAAGGGCTGCCAGAATGCGCCGACCATGTTCTTGGCGCGCGGCAAGTTGATGCCGACCTTGCCCCCGACCGAACTGTCGACCTGCGCCAGCAGCGTGGTCGGGACCTGGACAAAACGAAGCCCTCGGGCGAATGTCGCGGCGATGAAGCCGGCCAAATCGCCGATGACGCCGCCGCCGACCGCGACGACAACGGTCTTGCGATCAGCGCCGCAGTCGAGCATTTGCTGCCAAAGCTTGTCGGCCTGCTCGACGCACTTGGTCTTTTCGCCCGGCGGCACCGCGCAAAGATCAACGCGTACGCCACTCTGCCTGAGTGAGGCGACCACGGTCGCCGCATGCGTGTCGGCCACGTTCTGATCGGTGACCAGCACGGCATGAGACCATTTGCCGCGTTGCTCAACGAGCCGGGGCAACTCGCCGAGGTTGCCCGAGCCGATGGCGATCGGATAGGAACGCGGTCCGAGATCGACCTGCACAACCCGTTGTGAATGACTCACCGCTGGGCACTCCCACAAGAGAGGCGAGAGAGTCAGCTCACGCGGTCAATGTCAGCTGGCGTGACGACGATCTCGCGACAAAAGCCGGTATGGAGACGAACGTAATCGAGATTCGCTGCCGCCTGGGGTTGGGCATGCAGCTTGTCTTCAATGGGGGTCTTTTGCGACCAGTCCCAGTCTTCGTACTCCTCGGGCCAGACCGTGTTGGTCTCGACGACGAGCGCTTCGCGATAAGGGTCGTATGCGTTGGCCATGGTGTGTGGTCAAAATGCCGGACGAGATAGCGTGAAGGATGATGAGCGTCTAAAAAATTGCTGGGGACGGTCTCCCTTTCCGCTGCCTAGACGCTCTCAGAGCAGTATAACGATCTGGCCATCCGTGGGTAGGGGCACGGACCGCATGTCCGAGACCCGAGCGGGCGGCGAAGTGCGAGCAGGCGGCAAAAACCGGGTTCGCTGTCGAAAAACTGCTCTTGATCGCCACGAGCGATTCGAGTATTTCACCCGCCGCTCTTCTGTTGAACCAGTGTACTCACAGCGCATCCGACGACAAAACGTCGGTCCGGCTACCGGTCTGCTGGCGTGATCTCACGCGGCCGATCGAGGCGAGACCGTCGCGCCGAGGAATTGATATGTCAGCACGCACCGCGTGGCTACCGTGGCTCGGTTTGCTCATTGGGCTCTCCGGCTGCGCAACCATTAAACAGTCTGATACGTCGCGCACGGGGGTCGAGCAATTACTGATTTCCAGCGCCGTGGATCGCTCGCTTAACAAGGTCGACTTTCGTCCGATTGCCCGAGCTAAGGTGTACATCGAACCCAAATACCTCGATTGCGTTGACAAGAACTACATATTGCTCAGCCTGCATCAGCATCTCTTGGCCCATGACTGCACGCTCGTCGACAAGCCCGAAGACTCGGACGTGACGGTCGAGATTGGCAGCGGCGCGGTGGGAACCGATCGCAAGGACGTGTTCTTGGGGGTGCCCGAGATCTCGTTGCCCGGCTCGCAGATTGCGCTGCCGCGACTGGCAATGTTCACCAAGACCCGCTCGAACGGCACCGCGAAGCTCGCGCTCGTGGCGTTCGACAGCAAGTCGCGCAAGCCGGTCATCAATCAGGGGACTTCACTGGCCCGTTCGGATCATAACAACTGGAGTTTGCTCGGGGCGGGGCCGGTCGTGACCGGCAGCGTGCCCAACGAAATCCTGGCGGCGACCGGCGAAAGTGAATCGGTCTCTCCTCAATCGTTGTGGGCCAAGAACCCGTCCAGCTCCGTTCGGTAAACCAACAATTTTTTCGCGTTGCGATGGAATGATCGATGTCTAGTACCAAGTCGAGGCGCGTGATGCGTACCTATTTGCGATCCGTCAGTATTGTGCTGGCGTTGCTTTGCCTGGCTCCGCTTGGGGCGACCGCACAAACGCTCAAGTTCAAACCTCCTTCGTCGGTCGAGGCTGGCCCTTGGCTGACGCCCGCCGACGGCACCTCGGCAGGCAAAGCCGAGGCCGTTGTGCCCAAGCCGATAGAGCCAAAAGTGACTACGGAGTTCGTGCCCCTTCAGGCCAAGCCCCGACCGTCGGCAGAACCCGCGATCGAAAAACCTCGACCAGTCTTAAAGCCCTCCGGGGCTGAGCCATCCGAACAAGACGAGGCGCTGACGTCCGCGGAGCAAACCGAAAAAACGCCCGCGCCGTTTATCGAAGACGTCGTGAAACAAGGGGCCAAGAAATCCAAGCCATCGACGAATCTGACCGCCCGCGGTAAAACTCCCGGCCCTTCGACGGTACCATCGCGGTCTACGATCAACTCCGAGTATGCACCGCAGCCAACCTATCCGACTCGGCCGCAGTATGGCCCGCCGGGCGTTCGCCCGAACAGCTACGCCTACGGTCCGATGCCCGGTCGCCGGCCAGATGCGTCGGCCGTGAGAGCCCCGGTGTCTCATGTTGATCGTGGCGTACGTCCAACTGCGTTTGATCCCACGGTCGAGGATCGCCCGCGCACATTGCCTACCGATGACACTGCCGATGTCGACAACGCGCCACCGATGCCTCCGCAATCACCGGCGAAGAAAAAAGCGGCGCAGCCTCACCCCATGCAGCCGTCGGTCGAGGAAGCGTACGTCGACGCACCAGGGGCCATGGGTGGTCCCGAGTACGGTCCCTACGGGATGAACAGTGATCCGTGGTACGACGGTTACGATGACTTCGCGATGTTCGGTCCCGGCTTTGGTGGCGGACCGATGGGCCCGCAATTGTTCTGGCTACGCACGGATTTCGCCTTTGCGTTTGCCAAGGGAGATCCGGTGCCGGCGCTCGTCACGACCGCGCCCGCGGGAACGCCGTCGACCGCGTTGCCTCCGCCCGGTGCGTTGGGACGCCCTGACACGACGATCTTGTTCGGCGACCGTCGCATTGACAACAATTTCCGACCGGGCGGACGTATCCGCGGTGGTTTTTACTTCGATCCGTGTCAATTGGTCGGCTTCAATTTCGATTACTTCGCATTGGGTAATGTCGGCTCACACTTTTCGGCAACGGGCGTGAACGGCGCGCCGATCCTGATGCGGCCGTTCTTCGATGTCGCCCCGGGCCAAAACCGAGAGCGCGTGGAAATTGTCTCGTTTCCCAATACGCTCGACGGCACGGTCAGTGTCGACACCGTGAGTCGCTTTCAAACGGTGTCTCCGTTGTTGCGGTTCAACTTTGGCTGCCGAGATCGATGCGATACCGGCTGTGGTTACGGCTGCGACTCGTGTGGCACGAACGGCTGCGATCCGTGCCGGCCCGCGCGCCCCTACGTCAACTGGGCGTTCACCGGAGGGTATCGTTGGGCGCGACTCGACGACTCGGTCGACATCACCGAAAATCTCGTCGCAACCGACGGTAGTGGAAACAATTTTATCGTTCGCGACGGCTTCAGCAGCCGCAATTATTTTAACGGCGCCGACTTCGGAATTTTGTCCGAGGCGTACTTCGGCCGTTGGGTGCTCGAGACGCAAGGGCGCATCGCGCTGGGCAACAATCACAAGGTGGTACACATCAAAGGGCAAACTATCACCAATGGCACGCCGCTCGTCGGAGGTTTGCTCGCTCAGCAAACCAATATCGGCGACTACAGCCGCGATGACTTTGCGAGCATGCCCGAGTTGGATTTCAACCTGGGCTATCAATGCACCCCGCACATGCGCGCCTACGTTGGCTATACGTTCCTGTACTTCGCGCAGGTCGCTCGGGCTGGAGATCAGATCGACACACACGTGGATAGCCGCGGCGTGCCGCGACTCAACGGCACCACCACAACGGGGCTGACACGCCCCGCGTTCAATGGCTTCAGCCTGAACGACTACTGGGTCCAGGCCGTGACGCTCGGTCTTGACTGTCGTTGGTGATACATCCTGCGCAGCTTGTGATAGCACCGCCATCCAGGCTAAGCGGACTCTAAAGCTCGACTCCGCGATGGACCGATGACGACTGCATAGAGCAGTCCGGACATCGAGTCGATCGTGCGCGCCGCGAACGAGAGCTTTTGTCAAGCAATCGTGTCTTGCGGCCTGATTGCGGTCGACTCGCATATAGCCCAGGTGGCCCATGCCGAGTCGTCGTTCCCGCGTTGTCGTTTCGTGGATCCGTTATTTTCGTTGGGCCGATCTCATTGGCCGCCGCGCGTCGAGCAAGACGGTGCTTGAGCGGCGCCGCTTGGGAATTGAACCGCTCGAACAACGCGCCATGCTCGCGGCCAACCCGCTCGGGAGCATCTCGGGCCTCGTGGTCACGGATCTGACCGGCAACGGTGTCACCGGCGACGATCCCAAAATCGGCGGCGCGAGCGTGCAACTCTACCAAGACACGGGCAATGGAATTTACGGCGCTGAGGACACGCTCCTCGGCTCGGCGACCTCCGACGTGAATGGCAAGTACGCGTTCAATAATCTCGCGGCGGGAACCTACCATGTTAAACACACGGCCGCGGCCGGCTACATTCAGAAGCCCGGCTCGAATGTCGCCACGGTCGTGATCTCGGCCGGGCAGGCGCTCGGCAGCGACAATATCACAATCGACTCGTTCGACAACGGCAAGCAAAAGATTGAAGCCGACAGCGACATCGCCATGTCAGCCAGCGGCTCGACGAGCGCGGCGGGTATTTTAGGAGGCGAGCGCGATTTGTCGGCGCAGCTCTCGTCGACCACCGGCGCAATGACCCTCTCGGTCAACCGTTTCAACCGGCAAGTGCTCGAGTTCTCGTCGACCTTCGAAGCCAGTGGCACCAACACCATCACCTGGGACGGCAGCGACAATAGCTCGGTCCTCAACCCGACCGGTCTCGGTGGTGTTGATCTGACGAGCAACGGCGCGAATACTGGCCTGCGTTTCAATGTCGGAGCGGACCTTCCTGGCGGGTCGGTGACGATCCGGATCTACTCCAACGCCACGAATTGGTCGACCGCCTCGGTCTCGATTCCGCAGACCGGCAGCGCAGCCCGACAACAGATCGTGGTCCCGTTTTCGAGCTTCAGCACGGGCGGCGGCAGCGGAGCCACGCTGACGAGTGTCGGCGCGATTCAAATGGATATCACGGGCAGCATGGCGATCGACGGCCAGATCGATCAGCTCACGGCCTTTGGCCCCACGGTGATCGATCAGAATTTTGCCGATTACGTCCCTCTCAGCTTGGGCGACCTCGTCTGGAATGACGCCAACAACAGCGGCGCTGTCGACGGCGGCGAACAGGGCATTGCGAACGTTTCGCTCAACGCCTATCTCGACACCGACGGCAGCTCGTCGCTGACCTCGATCGACACGCTTGTCGGCTCGACAACCACCAACAGCTCCGGCAATTACCTGTTCAGCAATTTGTTCCCGGGAAGCTACATCGTCCAAGTTGCGGCGAGTAACTTCAGCGGCAGCGGTGCCTTGGTCGGCTACCAAAGCAGCACGGGCAACCAACCCACGCCAAGCCCCGACAACGATGTGAACAACGACGACAACGGCGATGCCGCGAGTGGCCAAGGGATAGTCGCCAAGCCTGTTACACTGACCACCTACGGCGAGCCGGTCACCGACGGCGATTCGAGCAATCTGTCCAATCTGAGCGTGGACTTTGGCGTGTTTCAATCGCTGGTCGACCTGGCGATCACCAAGGAGGCCACGCCGACGACCACGACCCCTGGCAATGTCGTGACCTACTCGATGAACGTCACCAACAATGGTCCCATCGCCGCGACGGGGGTGATCGTGACCGACACCTTGCCAGCGGGCGTGACGTTTGTGGCCGCTGCTCCGAGCGAAGGGACCGTGCAGAGCACGGCCAACGGCACCGTCGTCGTCGCGATGGGGAACTTTGCCGTCGGCCAAACTAAAACGCTCATCATCACCGCTTCGATCAACAACGGCGTGAGCGGCACGCTGATCAACAACGTGCATGTGGCCGGCAATGAAACTGAAACCACCTATACCAATAACGACGCCAGTGCTCCGGTGACCGTCAATTTGCCACCGCCGCCGCAGGCGTCTCCCGCCGCGATCAGTGGCTTCGTCTACGTCGATTTGAACAACAATGGCATTATGGACAGCGGCGAGACCCCCATCGCGGGCGTGACGGTTCGGCTCGTGGGGGGCAATGGCGTGAACACCACGACCACGACCGCCTCGGATGGCAGTTATCAGTTCACCGGCCTGACCGGAGGCGTCTACGGGCTGATTGAGTCGCAACCGACCGCTTATCGCGACGGGCTCGACACCGCGGGCTCGTTGGGCGGCACGGCCACCAATGACGCCATTAACAACGTGACCTTGCTCGACGGCGCCAACGGCACGAACTATAACTTCGGCGAGCGGCTGAACGACCCCAGCAAGCTAGACTATATCCTCTAAAATAACTGCCCTTGAGGGCCTTCGCGCGGGGGCTCGAGTCCCAGGTGCTGGTAGCCGGCCGCGGTGATCTTGCGACCGCGCGGCGTGCGGACGACCAGTTCCGTCCGGAGCACGTAGGGCTCGACATCGTCGACCAGCGTGTCGATCGCCAGATTCAACGTGTGGGCGACCGCCTCGACCCCGACGGGGCCTCCTTGAAACACTCGGGCGATCGTCTCCAGATATTTGCGGTCGAGCGAGTCAAGCCCCAGCGGGTCGACCCCTTGCATGTCGAGCGCGGCCTCGGCGACCAGTCGGCTGATGCGCCCATCGCTCTTGCTCGTGGCGTAGTCGCGTACCCAGCGGAGGCGGTTGTTCGCGATCCGCGGCGTGCCTCGGCTGCGCACGGCAATCTCCGACGCGGCGTCGTCCGTGATCTTCACGTCGAGCTTGCCGGCGCTGCGTCGCACGATCTCGGCGAGTTCCTCGACGCTATAAAATTCCAAGTGCTCGCGCATCACGAAACGATCGCGGAGCGGACCACTGATGAGTCCCGCGCGGGTCGTGGCGCCGATCAGCGTGAAGGGGCGGAGCTGCATGTTGATCGTCCGCGCGTTCACCCCCTCGCCCAACGACAGGTCGATGCGAAAGTCTTCCATCGCCGGGTACATGAACTCCTCGACCGCCTTGGGGAGCCGATGAATCTCGTCGATGAACAGCACCGAATTTGCTTCGGCATTGGTGAGGTACGGGATCAGGTCCTTGGGGGCCTGCAATACCGCGCCGCTGGCAATCTGCACGCTCACCCCCAACTCGCGCGGAATGGCTAGCGCGTAGGTCGTCTTGCCGAGCCCCGGTGGGCCATCGAACAGAATGTGCCCAAGAACGTCGCCACGCTTCCGGGCCGCGTCGATGGCTATGTCGAGCCGGGCGGTCACCTCGCGCTGCCCGATCATGTCCCGTATCCGCTGCGGTCGCAGCGCGCGGTCTTCCTCGGGTTCGATGATCGGCACGGCCGGGACGAGATTCTCGACGTCGTCTGCACCGTCGTCGTCCGGCCCATCCGCGCCGCTCAGTATCGTTTCTCGCACCATGAAACCATCCGGTGGTCAATTGCCATGCTAGCGGAGCCGAGAGGCGCGCACGGGTTCATTGCGTCGTGCAACCGCAGTGCGGGTAGATCATATCACGAGCCGCCGCAGCTTGCCTACCACGCCTGTGCTAGCAAGATTGGCTCGATTGATTGATCGGCGATTTTACCCATTCGACCAAATCGCGCCCATCGGCACTCTTTCCTCAAGCGGTACAGTTGGAATGTCGATCATGGCGACGGCGCGAAACCTCTTGGCCTGCGCCACGGTTCTGCTCGCTGAGTTTTATTTTGCGTGAGTGGTCATGAGCACGGTTATCGAAGAGCTTCCTGAGCAGCGCGGCTGGACCGACATTGTCGCCGGTCTGATCGCCGATTTGGGTGGGCTCGTGTTCGGTTGGGTGCTCGCTGTCGGCGATGTGGCCCTGTTTATCATCCGCACGCTGATGTGGATGGCCTCGCGTTTACCGGTGCGCGAGACGCTCTTGCCCAACTTTTACCAAATCGGCGTGTTGAGCTTGCCGGTCGTGGCCCTGACGGGGACGTTTATCGGCATGGTGCTTGCCGTGCAGAGTTACGATCAGTTCCGCTCCTTGCATATTGAGACCCGACTGGGAGGGATGATCAATCTGTCGTTGGTCCGCGAGCTAGGGCCGGTGTTGGCGGCGACGATGCTGGCCGGCCGGGTCGGCAGCGCGATGGCGGCCGAGCTGGGGACGATGCGCGTCACCGAGCAGATCGACGCCCTGACGGCGATGGGCTCGAATCCGCTGCATTACCTGGTGGTGCCCCGGTTCTTGGCTTGTCTGATTCTCATTCCCACGCTCACTGTCATGGCCGACTTCATGGGGGTCGTCGGGGGCGCGTTCTACAGCATTCAATTGCTCAAGATCGACGAGTACCACTATTGGGAAAACTCGTCTGAGTTCGTCAACTGGTTCGACCTCGTCGGCGGCATGATCAAAAGCCTGTTCTTCGGCGGCGCGATCGCGCTGATTAGCTGTCACCGCGGATTTCACTGCACGGCCGGGGCCGAGGGGGTCGGCCGCGCGGCCACCAGCGCCTTCGTGGTCTCGTTCGTCTCGATCTTGGTGCTCGATTTGTTCCTGGGCATCATGATCAATCAGGCCTACGGTTGGTTGTTCCCGCTCGGTCCTTCGTTTTTGTAAGCGCTCTTGGCATGGTTCACAGCCCCAATCCCACTCCGTCGCAACCGATCATCGAGGTCCGCTCGCTGCATGTGCAGTTCGGGCGACAATGCGTGCTGCGCGATATCAATTTGACGATACCGCGCGGGCAGACATTGGCCGTGATCGGCGAGAGTGGCTGCGGTAAGACGGTGCTCATGAAGACCCTCATCGGGCTGGTCGTGCCCACGCAAGGCGAGGTGTTGTTCGACGGGCAGAATATCCTCTCGCTCAGCGATCGCGAGCAGGCCAAGCAACGCACTCGCTACGGGTTTGTGTTTCAGCAGGCGGCCTTGTTCGATAGCATGACCGTCGCCGACAACGTCGCGTTTCCGCTGCGGCAACATGCCCAAAAAACCGCGCAGGAGATGCGCGCGATCGTCAAGTCGCTGCTGGCCGACGTCGGGTTGAGCGAGCTGGTCGCACGCAAGCGTCCGGCCGAGCTCTCGGGGGGCATGCGAAAGCGTGTCGGGCTGGCCCGCGCCCTGGCGCTCAATCCCGAGGTTGTGTTGTACGATGAGCCAACGACGGGACTCGACCCGATCATGAGCGACGTGATTAACGAATTAATGATCCGCACGCGAGACTCGCATGACGTGACGAGCATTGTCGTCACGCACGACATGCACACGGCCCGCAAGGTGCCCGACCGGGTCGTGATGCTGTACCCGCTCGCCCGGCTGAAACCGGACGAGCCGCAAGTGATTTACGACGGTCCGCCGAGCGCATTGGAGCACGCGCGAGATTCGCGCGTGACGCAATTTGTGCGCGGCGAGGCGGGTGAGCGGTTGATGGAAATGGCCCGCGACGGAAACTAATTTCAGTTCGATGTGTACGGCAAGTGCCGTGAGAATTTAGCGCAGCGACCATGAACGAACGCGTGATGCAATTTCGAGTCGGAGTGATGGTGATCGCCACGTTGCTGATCACCGGCATTCTGATCTTGTTGTTCGACGGCTTTCCGAAAGTCGGCACGCGCCCGTATGTCATCAAGATCATCTTCGTGCAGGCGCCGGGAGTCACCGATGGCACGCCGATCCGCAAGAGCGGCATCCGCATCGGCCGCGTCCGGAGCGTGCAGTTCACCGAGGACGTGGGGATGTACGATGTCCACGGGGTGGTCGTATTTTGCGAGATCGACGCCAATCGCACCCTCCGCAGCAATGAGCAACCCGTGATCGACCGATCGCTGCTGGGGGAGTCGTACATCGAGTTCATCACGCGCGAGTCAGGCGGCCGACCCATCGAGTCGCTGGAACCGGGCACGCAACTTGTCGGCACGGTCAAAAGCGACCCCTTGCAGGTCATTGGCAACATCGAGGGGACCATGGCGTCGGCCTTGGGCTCGGTGGCCAAGACCAGCGACGAAATCGGCGCGCTGGCCCGACGGGTCAACGACCTGATTCGCAACAACGACGAACAGCTCTCGCGCATCGTGACCAAGACCGAAGGGGTGGTCGAGAGCTTGCAGCAAACCATTCAACAGGCCAGCGGTCTGATCGGCGACCCGCAGATTCAAGGCAACTTGCGGCGGAGCATTGAGCAGATGCCGCGCGTGCTAGCGGACCTTGACGAGGCGGTGCAATCGTTAAAGCCCGCGATGAAACGAGCCGACTCGATTCTGGGCGACTTGCAGAATGTCTCGCGGCCGTTGGGCGAGCGGGGCCCGATGCTCGTGCAGAATATCGATAGCGCGGTCTCGAAGCTCGATCGGGCGTTGGAAAACATCACCGCCTTGAGTGAGGACCTACGCAAGCCAGACGGCACGATCGGACGATTGCTCAACGACCCCGGCCTGTACGACAAGCTCAACGGGGTGGCCAGCAACGTGCAGGAACTGACCCGTGAGTTGCGACCGATTGTCCGGGATGCCCGGGCGTTTACCGACAAAGTCTCGCGTCACCCGGAGAGTTTGGGCGTCCGCGGGGCCATTTTCCCGAATTCGGGCATTAAATAGCCGAGCGAGCGTCTGGGCCCATCGCGTTCAACGGCTGGAATTTTTGGCCGTTGGTGCTATACTTATAGGCATGAATTGACCCGCTGAGCGACTCTATTCGCTCGTGGGTTATGGCAGGTCCCATGATTTCTTTTGGTGACGCGGCTTGCGTCCCTCGCATATGGACCTGGTTACTTTCTTAGGAAGTTGGAATGGCATTTAAGACGTTTGGGCTCGCAGAGCCCCTGGTGCGCGCCGTGGCCGAGGAAGGCTACACGCACCCCACCCCGATCCAGGTCGAGGCGATTCCGCATGTGATTTCGGGCCGCGATGTGCTCGGTTGTGCACAGACCGGCACGGGCAAGACGGCCGCGTTCGCCTTGCCGATTTTGCACCGCTTGATGCAAGCGGAGGCTCCCAAAGCGCACGGCCGAAAAATTCGTGTGCTGGTGTTGGCCCCCACGCGCGAGCTGGCCGCGCAGATCGGCGATAGCTTCAAGGCCTACGGCCGATTTACCAAGCTGCGGCACACGGTCATTTTTGGCGGCGTCGGGCAGCATCCGCAAGTCACCGCGCTGCGGCACGGGGTCGATGTGCTCGTGGCCACGCCTGGGCGATTGTGCGACCTTATGAATCAGGGTCATGTCGATTTGCATGGCGTCGAGATCTTTGTGCTCGACGAGGCGGATCGCATGCTCGACATGGGCTTTTTGCCCGACCTGCGGCGCGTTATCGCCAAACTGCCCAGCAAGCGGCAGACGTTATTTTTCTCGGCCACGATGCCCCCCGAGATCGATCGGTTGGCGCACTCGATTTTGCGCGACGCGGTGCAAGTTCGCGTGACGCCCAGCAAGCCGGTCGCCGATTGCATCGAGGAATCGGTCTGCTTGCTGCCATCCGACCACAAGTCGCCGATGCTCGTCGAGTTGCTCCGGTCGCGACCGGTGGGGCGAGCGATTGTGTTTACGCGCACGAAGCATCGGGCCGATCGCGTGGCGCGGCAGCTCAACAAGGCGGGCATTCGGGCCGAGGCGATGCATGGCAATAAGAGCCAGACGGCACGGGTGCGAACGCTCGAAAGCTTTAAGTCGGAAAATCCGCCGATCGTCGTCGCGACCGATATCGCCGCGCGTGGAATCGACGTCTCGGCCATCACGCATGTGTTCAACTACGATCTGCCCAATGAGCCAGAAACGTATGTGCATCGGATCGGACGCACGGCGCGCGCTGGGGCCACGGGCTGTGCGATCTCGTTTTGCGACAAGGAAGAGCGGGCCTACCTCAAGGCCATCGAGCGATTGACGCGACGTGTGCTCAGGGTGGAAAACGATCTGCCGGCGGTCAAGGCCGAGATTCGCTCCGCCGAGGGAGAGAACCGGCCACAACGTCCGGCCAAAAAGCCTCGGCCCACGGACCGCTCGAAGGGGCCTCGCAAGCAGCGTTCGGGGACGTCTCACGCGGCGACTCAACGAAGCGCCGTGGCCGCATCACGCGAAATCGCGCCCGCCTCGCGCGGGTCGACCGCGTCGGGCAATAAAAAGCATCGCCGCTTCAAGCGATCGCTTTCTTCGTAACGTCCCGATTGAAGCTGGACGACGATTCAAAGACAACGCCTCGGTCGAACCAAGTTGTTCGACCGAGGCGTACTGTTAAGCAACCCGAATGCTTGGTGATGGATTAGCGTTCGAGCCAACCGGGATCGAACGGCGGGTTCACGTTGGTGTAGCCTTGCATTTGGCCGGTTTGGCTACTACCACCGGAAGAGCCACTTTGGCTGGCTTGGGTACCGGGGGTTTTCACATTCGCTCCGTCGGGAGTCATCAACAAGCAGTAGACGTAATAGTCAATCTGTTCGTTGAGGAACACAGCGCGACCATCGCAGAAGATCACGTTGACGCCGCCGGGGTGATTGGCCGAGGGTCGAGCATAACCGGCGGCCAACGTTGGGTTGGAGACGCCCGTCGAGGTCGTGGGATCACTACTTCCACCGCCGGATGTACCTCCACCCGTGCCACCCCCGGTTGCTTGGAAACCGATGCGGGGCTTCAATTGCCAGCTTGCGGCGAGCGAGCCTGTGGTCGACTCGAATCGAGCGGCCAAGCCCTCGGCAGCTTCCAGCATGCTCTTGTAGCGAACGCGGCTTGAGCTGCTGGCTCCACCCGAAGCTCCGCCGCCACTCGCTCCTCCGCCGCTACCACCACTGCCACTTGAGCTGGCGGCGGTACCGGTGGTCATACCGGTAAAGGGGCTGGGGTAGTTTTGGAATCCTTGTCCTTTACTATTGTTGATGCGGTTAAAGTCTTCCGGCGGATTTGCGGTGTACGGAGGACTACCGCCTGTCAACGTCGGCGTATTGATCTGCCATGTCATGCCCAAGTAGCACTCCATGCTATCAATGTAGTTGCCAGCATCAATGTTTTCGGAAGCCAATAGCGTGTATTCGAGACCGTCCTTGCCGGAGATAAAGGCCTCGGTCATTTTCTGCGGAGCGACGTTGCCCTGGCGCGTTGGATTGCGTGGGTTGTCGCTCCACATGTCGTGAAACACGCCGTTGGCGCGGAAGTCGCGAGCGCCGGGGGTGGCAACGTCGGGCAAGCCGGTGTTCAGCACAAACGAAATCGGCGAGCCAACCGTCGTCGGCGGCGGATTGCTCGGGCACAAAAACACGGGCACCATCACGTAGATATTGAACATCGAGTTGCTCTGTTGGCCACTCGAGCCACTGCCAGACCCCGAGCCACTTGACCCACCGCTGGATCCACCGCTGCTGCTGGACGAGGTGAGCGGGGTGCGGATTTGATCGTACAGGTCGCGTCGATCAAGTTCCGGAAGCAATTCGATCGCCCAGCTGGTGCCGCGCGCCGCCGAGAAAACACGGTCCTTGTAAGGTGTGCCGTCTTTCATCTGCGTGTAGTTCACGTACCCCGGAAACCCATTGTATTTCGTCTCGTAGCTCTTCATGGCGATACCGAGCTGACGCATGTTGCTCATGCACTGCGTCTTGCGAGCTGTCTCGCGCGCGGTACTGAGGGTGGGCAATAACAACATGGCCAGCATGCCGATGATGGCGATCACCACCAGCAACTCGATCAACGTAAAACCTGGACGCTTTCGACGTGCAAACATGAATTTCTCCCTAAGGCTTTGCTAGTCAGCACCCCTGCGTGTCTAGCCAATCGAAGTCTATCAATCGATTCCCATCTGTTCCAGCGTATTTCGACAAATCCACTGATTGGACAACCGCTTAAGTGCGGTCAAGTAGGAGCCGCGACGGCCAGCGGCACGTTCCACGAACCGACCTCGGCCCATGAAAGGGGCAACATCGCATGAGGTCATTAATGGAGGCGCAAAAGCGGCGCTTGAGAGGAAGCTTCCAAGCGGCTTATGCAAAGCCACGGACAATCCGAATTGTGTCATAGAAAAGAGGGTGATGTCGACAAGGCCCCTGCCGACGAGTCCCTAGCCAAATAGTATCGGTCGCCCCGGTCGCCAGCAAGGAAATTTTGCGCGCCAAATTCAAGATTTCAATCCAACCGACAGATCACTTCCGCCTTGATTGCCTCGCCACGATTGTCGGCGACGAAACCGAGCGTATAGTTTGACTTTACCGCTCAAGAGCGTTTGTGCGTCACCCTGTCGAACGATCGCCTAACATGATCTTAATCGGAGAACCCCCACGCCATGTCGGAGCCCTACACCGAAGTGACGAACACATCGTGGTTTCAACGTATCGGTCGCTCCATCATGGGGGTGGGCTTCGGATTACTGCTGAGCGTGGGGATGGTCGCGCTGCTCTCCTGGAACGAGGGACGGGCCGTTCATGAGGCAGCCGATCTGAGTGAGGTTCGACGCTTGGTCGTCAACGTAAGCGACGAGAAAGTCGATGCCGCCAACGACGCGAAACTCGTGCATCTGACCAGCGAGGCCAAAACAGAAGAGCGACTCGCCGACACCGAGTTTGGCATCACGCTGCAGGCGTTGCGGCTCAAGCGGAGCGTCGAGATGTACCAATACGAAGAGAAGAAAACGACCGAGACGAAGAAAAAAGTCGGCGGCGGCGAACAGCAAGTCACCACCTACAGTTACCCAATGGGCTGGTTCGACCACCCGGTCGACTCCCGCTCGTTCCACGATGAGAAGTACGTGAACAAGAACCCGACAAATTTCCCCTTCCAACCGTGGCATGCTAGCGCCCAGGAGGTGACGTTTGGGGCGTTCCGCTTGACCCCGTCACTCGTGGAGATGATTGACCGTTTTGCTCCGGTGCCGCTCGCTTCTCAATCGAGCCTCAAGACACCGGAGGGATTCAAGCGGCTTGATGATGAACTGCACAAAGGGGACAGCACCTCGAGCAAGATTGGCGACGTGCGTATTCGCTGGCAAGCGGTCACACCGACCGTCGTCAGCCTGATCGCTCAACAGACCGAGAACTCGTTCGTTCCGTATCGACTATCGTCAGGCCGAACGAGGCAAATGCTCAGCGTTGGTCGCATGAGCGCCGAAGACATGATTCAGCATGCCGAGACGATGAACACGCTGCTGACTTGGGCGCTACGGGCCGGTGGGCTGATCGGCATGTGGTGTGGACTGGCGATGATTTTTGCGCCGCTGGGTACCCTGGCCGATGTGATCCCCTTCGTTGGGTCGATTGTCCGTTTTGGCACCGGAGTGGTCGCCTTTACGCTAGCATCGGTCGCGTCGTTGGTGGTGATCGCGATTGCTTGGTTTGCGTATCGACCGGTGCTGGCTGGGGGATTGATCGTCGCGGCGGTTGCGATCGTCGTGCTGGTGCGAATGTATGGCGGCAAGCGAGCGGAGAATAGCGCCCTCATGACCCCCGTCCCGCCACCACCTCCACCGCCGTCGGTTCGATAAGCACGGTCAACGGAGAGCGAGCGTCGCCAATGTGGGTGGCTGGGGTTAATCGCACTTCATCGAGCCACTCGCCCCATGAGTCAAGCAACGCTACTTGCCCGACTGGGGCATGTCGGGGACTTGCCGCTTTTCTTGCAGCGCCAGGGCGCTCAGGCGGTCGCCCGCTTCGCGGTGCAGCGTGAGGAGATTCGAGCGGTCGCCGGGGGCCAACTCGCGCACCACCGGCTGCTCTTTACCCGAACCAGCAAGGCAGATCACGACGCGCGATTCCCCGATCACGCTCATTTGCGTGCCGTGAACGACAAGTGCGGTCCCCTCATCGATGCCGACCCCCACCAGATGCGGATGACTGCTGACCACCCCCAGCAAGCGCTGCTGCCGATTGCGTCGCAGAAAATGCTGGTCGACGACCGTGCCGGGGAGCAGGCCAAAGCCTGTGCCCGTTTCGGCCTTGGCAATGCCCCCCTGAATCATCACGGGAGACATGATCGCCGCGCCGGCCGAGGTGCCGCCGACCACTCCGTCGCGATCGAGCACCCGGCGAATTTCGGACATAAACTTGGTGCCCAGGTAGGTCTCGGTCAGTCGAGTCTGGATTCCGCCCATGAACCAGACGCCGGTGGCCTCTTTAAGTGGAGTCAAAAATGCTTCCGAGTTGGCTTCGTCCCGATCGCGGGTATGCAGAATCGTAAACGAGTCGAGAGTCTGGTTTCGCCAGAAGGTGATTTTCGTTTCCAGCTCGGGGGTGTCGGCATAGCTGCTGGCGGTCGGGATGTAGACGATTTTGGCGGCCGCGCCGCCAGCCAGGCTGACGAACTGATCGAGCACCGCCTCGCCAAGCAACCCACCACCGCAGATAAACAGCTTGCCCGGCGTCGAGCGCTGCGAAGGGGTCGAGGCATTCGCCGCTTCTTCGCCCAAGGCAGCGCCAGGGACCAGCAGGGATTGGAGTGACAGCCCCATCACCAACAGAGCGATCTTCAGAGTTTGGCCTCGTTTCACCATGAATCCTTTCATGCAAACGGATGCGTCGCGGGCAGGGCTTGACCGAGTGACGCGCAACGGATGGGGAACCATGAGCCGTGCTCCGAGTGGTGTGCGAGTTGTGGGCTCGCGTTGACTCATCAACGGCCGTTTAGCTATCAGCCAAGCGGCCGCAATGTACAACAAACTGCTAGGAATTGGGAAGCGAAATTAGCCGCGATATCGATACGTGTGTTCCGCAAGGGTGGGGTGGTGCGTTTATCTTCGGGTGATTGCTAGCAACGTTGCAGGAGCGATGGTGGGCGATGTCAGGATGGTAGCGGTGGCGGGTGAGGGAGGGGCGAACTACTTACTCGCAGCCGGTACTTTCTTGGCCGCTTCGAACTCTTGTTTGGCTTTGGCCTCTTGAGCGCTTGAGAGTTCCGGGTTGGGGGTGGCGTCTCCGCTCTCAAGGCCCAGGATCCAGCGGATGCCTCCGATGAGCGACTGCTGGTACGTCGGATTTTCCCAGACGCTCTCGTTGTGGCCGAGCGACATGTGCATCACTCGCCCTTGGCCATACTCTTTGACCCACAGGACCGGCACATGGTATTCGGCCTTGAGGGCCGTCTTCTGCATATTGAGGCTCATCAGCACCCGGACCTTTTCGGGCTGCCAATTCTTAAATCGGTAGATTTCGTCCTTGATCTCGAACTCTTCTCCCCAAGGTTTGCTAGCAGGGTGCTTGGGGTCGTGTACGGTCACGGTGACCGTCGAGCCCGACCCCCAGGGGTGGCCATTAAACGTGCCGCCGATCATGTCCCAATAGGGCTTATAGTCCCCCAGTGTGTCGGCCGCCGAATGGGTGCCGAGGAAGCCGTGCCCTTTCTGTTTCAGCCAGGTGTTGAAAAAGTAATCGAAGGTCTCGTCGCTGACGGGCCATTTGGCGCGCGGTCCGGTCGTGTAGAACATGACCAGATCGTAGTTTTCGAGGTTCTCTTTGGTGAAGTCCTTGGCCGGGTCTTGCGTGGCGTCGACGCGAAACAAATTGCTCGAGATTCCCAGCTGTGTCATGACACGCTCGGCCGGTGCCGGCTGGCCATCTTTGCGATTGACCGACCCGTGCTTGAATCCGCCGCTGTAGGTCACGAACAACAGCCGAGTGCCTGCCTTGGGGGCGTCGGCGCTCTGGGCGAACTGACTGGACAAGGCCACAACCAGCACCAACAACGCGAGCAGAGAACGGCGAATCACAGTAGCGGAGTCCTATTCATGGGTTGAGCGGGGAGGCAAAGCCGAGCTCGGCCTTAAAGCCTCTCTTAAAACCGACGGGGACTGTCCCAAATTTGCGAAGTCTGCGAAGCAAATTGGGACTGTCCCCCTCGCATTTCGGTTTTAGGATAGGCTCTTAAAGCCGCACAGCGAGGCATGCTGTCATGGTAACCAGTTGCCCGGCCGACGAGCAAACTTATTTTCAGCCCAGTGCGGCGGTTGGAAAAACGATCCGGTCAGGTCAAAAACGCGGGCTCCAACGGTAAATCGGTTCGACGCCTCGCGGTCGACGATATATAAAGAGGCCGACATTGGTTCGTCCGGTCCCGCCACGCATGCCGGTCCATTCACGATCATGCTTCATGTCTATGAATCAGCGCGGTCCGGGTCGCGATTGGCGCGGCGCGACTTCTTGCGTCTGGGCGCGCTGGGGTTCGGTGGTCTGACCTTGTGCGACCTGCTACGGGTCGAGTCTCACTCCAAGCCGGCCAAACGCCCCAAGTCGCTAATCTACGTTGTGCTCAGCGGCGGGCCGAGCCACATCGACATGTACGATCTCAAGCCCGAGGCACCCATTGAGTATCGTGGGCCATTTCAACCCATCGCCACGTCGCTCGTCGGCGCGCAGATCTGCCAGTGGATGCCCGAGCAGGCCAAACTCCTGGACCGCTGCGCCCTGGTTCGCGGCATTCGCTCCGTCGAGAACGACCACTATTTGGCCGAGGTGTACACCGGACTGCCGCGCAGTGCGGGTCGTCGCCCCGCTTTTGGTTCTCTGGTCAGCCGCTTGGCTCCGAGCACGAATCAGCTGCCGGCCTACATGAGCTTGTCGCGCGAGCCGATCATGGCCGAGAATAACTACGAGCGGCCGCACTACGCCGGCGCGCGGCACGCCCCTTTCCGGCCCCATGATGAGGCCCTCAGCGATCTGACGCCGGTCAAGTCACTCGATCAACTGCAAGCACGCCGCACGCTGCTCTCGGCCTTCGATCAGCTCAAGCAAAGCGTCGATAAGCTGCACGAGTACGCCGCGCTCGACACGTTCCAATCGCAGGCGCTGCAAATCATCACCTCGTCTGCCGTCCGCGATGCCTTCGACCTCTCGCAAGAACCGGCCGACATGTTCGACCGCTACGGGCACAAGCGAGGCCACTTCACGCACCAGACCGTCAAGTCGCTGCTGTACCAATGGGAAGCCAAGAATTTTGTGCTCGCGCGCCGCTTGATCGAGGCCGGAGCGCGGGTCGTGACCGTCCAGGTCGACAACTGGGATCACCATAGCGGAGCGAGTTCCGATATCTTCTACTCGCTCGAACAAATGCTGCCAGCACTCGACCGCACGTTGTGCGCCTTGTTCAATGACCTGCGCGATCGAGGGTTGGATCAGGACGTCGGCGTGGTTGTGCTCGGCGAGTTCGGCCGCACGCCGAAGGTATCTTATCCGGGGCCGGGCCGCGAGCACTGGGCTGACGCCGGTTGTGCTCTCTTTTATGGCGGCGGGTTCAAAACAGGCCAGGTGATCGGCGCGACCGATTCCCGCGCGGAGCGCTCGGTCGATGGCAAGATCGGCTTTGAAAATATCATGGCCACGATTTACCAAATGCTCGGGGTCGACACGTCGATCAAGCTCCCCGACTTCAACGGCCGACCGCAGCACCTGCTCAACGATCGCGAGCCGATCCGCGCGTTGCTGGGGTAGCTACCGTCGTTGCCCCACGAACCGTGGTCACGACGCGATCCGCATCCGTTAACCGCTGCGCTCCGCGGCTAACAGCGCGTTGAGATAATGCACCGCGCTATGCCGATGATCGAAGCTGATTCGACCGGCCGCCACGCCCCGCTGGCAGTAGTCGATGTAGTCCGCACAGACCTTGGCCACCAGCCAGGTCTGTGCGGGCTGGGGATCGGTCGGTTCAGCAGCGGCTTTCGGCTTGCCCCCGGCCGCCACTCTTACTCGGGCCAGCGCCAGGCCCGCCACCTGCTTGCTCTGTAAACCACGAATGCGTTTACCGTTCTCATCCAATAGCGCCACCCGCCGTTTCGTTCCCGGCGGCGTATAGTACCAGCTGTCGGTTTGTTTCCAATACCAAGCCGAGCCGTGTCGTTGCCGCCGTTGTGCAGCTGTTTTGGCCATGCCAGTGAATCTCCTGTCAGGCGCGCTGACGACGCTTTGTTGTGACGGGGACTACAGCCTTCGGTTTCGCGCCAATGGCGGCCCATAGCGGATCCTGGTAGTGCTGCCCCCATTCACGCCCATAGTGATCAAAAGCGACTTTCGGAGTATCACCAATCAGTTCCGCCAGAGTCTCGATTGAACAGCCGGTACCTTGGTTCCAATAGCCTGAGAGCATGCGATGCACGAAGGTGTGGCGACAGGTGTAGCAAGAGTACTTGCTCTTGGCGGGATCCAGCTCCCAGCTGAGTTTCTTTTTAATCGCCAGGAACCGTACGACACCGGCCGTTCCTTTCCAGGGATTGCCCTGGGTGTTGCGAAAGAGCGGCTTGCCGGAGCCTTTGGGGGCCGTGAGCATCAACTTCTTGACCAGCGTGACCACCGCTTTCTGAACCGGAATCTTGCGAGTCTTCTTCGTCTTGGACGAGTACACCCGCCACATCATGCCGCGATCGCTGATCTCGACGTGATCAGCGGTGATCTTGGCCAGCTCACAGAAGGGTCGCAGCCCGGTATGTACGGCAGCAAACAAAAAATTCCGAAAACACTCTTCGGTTGCGCCGTAGATCGCTTGTTCATCCTCCGGCGAGATCGATTGCAGACGCGGCTGAGACGCCGGTTTCTTCAGCCCCTTCAGTGGGTTTGGAATGTCGAACATCTCTTCGGCGTAATTGAAGGCAGCAAGGACCACCGCGATGACGCTGCGATGTGTGGCGGGCGAGCGCCAGCCGGCGTGGCCTTCGACCCAAGTCTGGAAGTGGCGTTTCTTGAACTGCGCTATGGGCAACGCGCCGCAGTAGCCGCACAGGTCGTTGAGGTAGGAAACCGCGCTATTGTGATGGCTGCGGCTCATGCTACCAGCGGCCAACCGCCGTTTGCACGATTGGAGGTATTCCGAGCAGACTCGGGCAACAAGCCATTCTTGATCGACCGGGGCCTGTCCTTCTCCTGGCATCGCACCAGACAGCTTGGCCCGCGCCAGGGCGTATTCGGCAAGTTGGCGATTCCCCTTGCCCCGGATCCGCTCTCCTTACTCGTCGAAGAGGGGCATGCGTTTCTTGGTGCCAGGGAGGGTAAAATACCAGGCATCGGTCTGCTTCCAGTGCCAGGCCGAGCCGTGAGATTGTCGTCGTTGTTTGCGCGGTCGGCTCATCGTTGGATACTCGTCTAAAAAGTTGACCCGCGACCGGCCGGAGCCGATACTGCGGTCTGTTGGGTCACTTCCGGGTCGGCTGCGTTACCTTTTTTCACGGGTGAGTACCGAGCCATTGCACCGCTACTTTGATCGTGAGGCCGCTGATGTCCGTCAATAACACTCCAGTCGCCGCCTTAGGCCGTCAGGAATTAATCGGTCATTTACTACATAGAATTGCTACACTCATCATTATCGCCGGCACGGCCATCGGGTCAATCTGTGCGGGAGGTCAAGCACAGAGTGCCGAGCCAACTCGTGGACCTAATGTCGTACTCATCCTGACCGACGATATGGGCTACGCCGATGTCGGCTGTTACGGGGCAACGGACATTCGCACGCCCCATATCGATCGATTGGCGCGCGAAGGGGTGCGTATGACTGACTTCTACTCGAATGGACCCGTCTGCACGCCAACACGCTGCGGGCTGATGACCGGCCGCTGGCAACAACGGGTAGGACTCGAATGGGCGATCGGCGTCACCTCGCAACCACTGGTCAAGGAGGGGGACAACTGGCGAACCGAGACGAATTACCGCCTCGCGGGTCTCGACCCGCGCGAGACCTCGTTGGCCCGCATGCTCAAGTCTGCCGGCTATGGCACGGCCTGCTACGGCAAGTGGCACTTGGGCTACGATCCTCGCTACAGCGCCACCGCACACGGGTTCGACGAGTTTTTTGGCATCCTCGGCGGCAATGCCGACATGTACTCGCACCTGTATCGTGACGGGTCCAACGACCTCTATGAAAAAACCGAGCCCACCAAGGTCGAAGGCTATTTGACCGAGCGCATTACCGATCGGGCCGTGCAGTACATCGAGCAACAGGGAAAGCAGAAACCGTACTTCCTGTATGTCCCGTACAACGCGGTGCACTGGCCGTTCCAGCCACCGAATCGGCCTGACACGACGCGCACCTACGACACTTGGTACGCCGGATCGCGTGACGATTACGCCAAAATGCTCGAGGCGATCGACACGGGGGTGGGTCGCATTTACGCCGCGCTCGAAAAGGCCGGCACGCTCGACAATACGCTGTTCATTTTCACAAATGACAACGGTGGCGAGGTGCGATTGGCCAACAACGCGCCGCTGTTTCATCACAAAGCCACACTCTGGGAAGGGGGCATTCGCGTCCCCTGCGTGCTCCGCTGGCCTGGCAAGCTGCCTGTGGGCGTCACGAACCGTCAGGTTGGCATCTCGATGGATTTGACCGCGACGATCTTGGCGGCCACGGGCGCTGTGCCCCCCAGCGGACGTTCGCTCGACGGCGTCAGCTTGCTACCGCAACTGCAAGGCAAAGCCGCGAATGTCGATCGCACGCTCTGTTGGCGTATCGATCGACTCGACCGGAAACAGAAAGCAATTCGCCACGGCCAATGGAAGCTGGTGCTCGATGGCACCAACGCGGTCACGTCGCTTGATCTGCTCTTTGACCTATCGAACGACGTCAGCGAACGGACCAATCTGGCGTATCAACATCCCGACGTGGTCGCCAAACTTCGCAAGCTATTGGCCGAATGGGAAGCCGACCTGGCCCAGCATCAGCCGACGGTGATCCTGAAGTAGATCTAGTTACACGACAAATAGTTACCTTTTATCGAAACGAAATGTTTTCATGCTATTCTCGACGACGTTGTCGTGCTTATCTTCCCATTCCGAGAGACCGGTGAATGTAACGACAAACTTTTTATCGCCGCTACTGAAAAAATAGAACACTTGACGCATCAATGTACCATTCTGGTCGCTTTCCACGGTCAGACGGGCTCCTCTCGCGCCGATAGAGGTTTTGATCTCATCTCGCTTTATCAAGCGAAACGACTTAAATGCCCCTTTTAGGGCAGTCAGATTTGCATCGACATATTTGTCGAGCGAATCCTTAAACGATTCATCGACGACATTCATATTAGGCGCAAAGTTGCCGGCCGGTGGTCCTGCAACGATTTTAAACTTAAGCCCCGGAAATTCCTTGGCTTCCCAACCCTCGGGAGGAATGAAAGAAAAGCCCCCCGCCTTTTCAACGTGACGACGTGTCTCGTCAGGTTGCTCGGCCCAAAGTTGGATTGTATTCCCGGCCAGATAAAGCACGATTGCGATTGTAGTGATGCCAGAAATCGACCTGTTCAAGATATCATTCCCCCATGACTCAAGTGATTATTCCAGGCGAGGTATTTTCCACGTTGGGAGTTATTTTGCCGCAACGCTGCCGTCTGCAGATTCGATGAACAGCGGCACAACGGTCTCGCTGACAACCGGCCACTGGCCGTGCTGCATGACCGTCGCGCGCAGGGTGACGCTTCGTCGGCCGACAAGCGACTTGTCGCTGCCGATGCGAAACGTCATGTTCACCGCCGACTGATCCTCGGCCACCGTGAGCGGATCCGCCGTGGCCAACGTGGGCAGCTCAGGGTCAGCAATGAGCTCGACACGAGCTTTCGCGGGCAGCTTGACCGTGCGCGAAACCTTGAGGGGGATCTCGATCGTGCTCCCCAGCTTCACGACCCGCTCTTTAGGCTCGTGCGACAATTTAAGCAACGCCCCTTCGAGACTCATCACGATCAAACCGTCCATCACGCCCGTGACATGACGGATGTTCCCTTTCGGGTCAGGCACTTGCGTCACGCCAATCACGTTGATGCGGGCCGTTAGACTGGTTTCGAGCCACTCGGGCATGAAGACAGGGTACTGCACCTGCTCGACTCCGGCGGGGACAAGCAGGTCGGGGCCACGGATGCCGCGCCGCTGTCGCTGCTGGGCCGAGGCCATCCGCAACTGGACCGGCCCTTGATAATCTTCGAGCCGCTCGATGAGCACGTCGGCCGGATACGTCGTGCCGCGATTGACGAGCCGTCCGCCATCCTGCACGGCTGACTTGACTTTACAGCGCGTCTTGAGCGTGGTGGTCACCAACACGGGGCCTGCTCGACGGACCAGCGTGCGGTCCTCGACCGTGGCTGTGGCCACGACCATCGCCAACGTGGCGCTGGCAGCTTCGTTGTCGGCCGATTCGAGGGGGACCTTCAGGTCGCCGGGGGCAGGCTTACGGGCCCCTTTCGCCTTCGGAGCGGGTTTGGGTTTGACTCCCTTGACCGGAGGCATGGGTGCCGCGGCGGGAGCTGGCGGCGGGGGCACCTTGACGCCCGCAGGCAAATGCTCCAACGTCAACTCGATCGGCTCGTCCCATGCGCCACGCCGCTTGCTACCAACGACCATGTCCCCTTTGCCCCCTAGTTGAAGGTCAAACTTTTCCGGAGGCACGATCGAAAAATCGAACACCGTGTCAGGGTCCTCGACGAGCAAGCGATACACATGCGCTTTCGTTGGCTCGCTGCCGGACAAGTCGCTGACAATCAATTCATACACGCCGTCTTCAGGCGCGGTAAAGTCGACCGCCGCGTCGATGGTATTGAGCAGGTCGTCGTTGCGAATCAGCTCTTTGCCTTCAGTCGACACAATGGCAATCGACGGATCGACGGGCGTCCCCAGCTGCGCGGCCTCGGCCGTGATTCGCAGCAGGTCCCCTTTTTTGGCCTCGAACGTGTAACGGTCCAACGGCATTTGGCTCTTCGCATCGAGCCGATCGAGCGTGCCGGTCAGAGCGGTCGGCAGCGTCAATCGTCGCTGTGCCAACTCTTCACTCGCGCTTTCTCGCGTGTCCGTATTATCGTCGAGCAAGACGGTCACACTCGTGCGACCAAAGGGTGTATCAAACGCATGCGTGTACTCAGCGCCCGTTGCGCTGGCTGGCACGACGATGGCTTGCGTGACCGACTCCAGTTTTTTCGCGCCGGTCGCGACTCCCCAGCCCAGCACCTCAACGCTCGTCGATTGCCCTCGGGCAACGACGCGCGGCACGGTGGTCACGCAGCGAGGGCCCTGCTCGATGGTCAGGCGGTACACATAGCCTCGGTCGCCGCCAAAATCGACATCTTGAATACTGACCTCGTACCAGGCATTGGCCTCGGCCACGAACATTCCCTGCGCACCGCGACCGATCGTGTCGGCCACGTCGCTCACGAGCGCGCCGTTCTGGTCGCGCACCGTGACCACGCCATTGAAGGGTTGCCCAAGACGATCATCGAGCCGACAGGTCAGCAATCCTGCCGATGAGGTCTTGAAGCGATAGGTGTCGATCTCGGTGATCTTGGCGATGCGGCCCGACACAACGACGGGCAGGCTGGGCAGTTCGATCGGAGCCGTATACTTGTCCGGCTCGACGACTTCGCCGTTGTGGCTGACGATGAACGTGCCTGTGTTTGTGCCGCCGTTGGCGTTGGCGGCTTGCCAACGGACAGGCCCTGGGGGCATGTCGGCGGGAATCGTGATCTTCGCGGGCACTTCGCGCGGCAGCGGCGGCTGAGCCAAACCGGCCTTGGTGCCGAACCAATACGGTGGCGGCGTGAGGATCGGTTCTCCGGCCGGGCCGGTCACTTCGAGCTTGAGCCGTGGATCGTGGACGAACAGTTGCATGTCAGGGGTCCAGTCGTAGGTCCCCAACCGCACCTCGACGGTCGTCCCGGCTCGTCCTCCCGGCGGATACACATAGCCGATTTGAGGCCGCACATTGTTAGCGGCCACTTGCCCAAACGCCAGAACAACCAGCAGGGTGGAAATCATCTCGATCCGCTCGCGAAGAGGTGTAATCGGTTGGGTACGGCGGCCGACGCCGCGCCTCGGCAGGCTTCTATCAGGCTAAACCATGCCGGGCGAGAGGTCAATTTGACCTCATTTCGCCAACCGTGCCCGCAACTGTCGCCAGGAGTTTTCGATGATTTGCTCGGCGGCGGCTTTGATTAACCCCGGACTTACGGTGGCGATCAGCCCTTTGAGCTGACTCACCGTCGACCGCCACTGGAGCTTCGAGTGGGGGCCGTGACGCTCGATGCTTAGCCGTGACTCGATCTGCATCGAGACACCGATGCCCGAGGCCTCGACCCGCATCACGGCCGATTCAGGCGATTGCAGGTCGGAGAGTTTGATGAGCAGCTTCATCGTGCCACGCAGGAATGAGAAACCCGGCCGCACGACGGCGCGAAGCGTGTGGTCGTCGACCCGCTCGCTGCTGACCAGATCGGGAATGTCGTCGCGGACGGCGTCGATATCGGTGAGCGTGGCAAACAGCGTCAGGGCATCGACCTGAAAATCCTCGATCCCGCCAAACTCAAGCGGCGCGGCCATGGTGCGTTCCTCCGTGCAGATTAACGACCGACATTCAAGGGAGTAAGACTCGATTCAGCTTGCTGCCAACGCCGCGGCGAGGCGAGCTTGAGCTGCGACCACACGGCGCGAGCCTCGTCGAGCGGGCAACGTGTGAGGTACCCTGCGATGGCGCGGTCGGCCTGCGCGTCGAGCGGGGGCGATTGCCTGGCCAGCGTGATGACGCGCGGCAGATAGGCCCACGCCTCCCAGCGAGCCAGATCGACGATGGCCGTCGCGATGGTATCGACGCGCTCGAGCAACAAGCTCATCGAGCGGGCCAAGCGAGCCTTGTCGATTTGGCGACCAAACTCGTAGTAAAAACGCAACGCGGTCACGGCATGCAGCACGTCGCCGCGCGCTGAGTCACGGCGAGCTAAAATGTGCTCGTCGAGCAACTGTAGCCCCGCCTCGCCTTCGAGCACCAGCAAACCGCCGAGCACGCCATCGAAGCCCGATCGATAATCGTTCGCCGGCGCGGTGACGAGCATGCGAAGCAGTGTGCGGTTGGCTTGGCGGTCGTCCTCATGGCGAGCCAACCCCAGCGCCAGGCCATAAAACCCCTTGCGCAGTTGGGGGATGTCCGGGTCGACAATCCAGCGGCGGATGTCGGCCATCGGCAGTTTGTCCGCGACCGCCTCGACCGCGTCGTAGGGCGCACGACCGAATTCGGCATACGCGTCGTCGGCGATCGCCCCTTCGCGATGCTCAAGGAACCGCACGAAGTACGCGAGTCGCTCGGCGGCGCTCTGCCGGAGGTTAGGCGAGCGGACAAAATAGGCATAGCCGACTTCATCCACCGGCCAGCTTTCCCAACGCACGCTCTGGGGCTCGGTCGAGATCGAGCCCACGAGGATCAACAAGCTGCCAGCGGGGGACGAACTGGAGCAACTCAACTCGTGGCCCACGGCATAGCGTTCGGGCCCCTTGAGTCGGCTGCGAATGACGACCGTCGCCAGGTTGTTCTGCGTGCGGATGACCTCGCAGAGCAAGACGACGTCGGCAGCTTCGCGTCGCTCGGCCCAGGTGGGCTCGGTCGCCGCGCAAAACGGACACGCGTCGAGCATCACCGGACAAGCGAACAACGCCAGAGCCACGAGCGGAAGGAACAGCAATCTCATGACGGTTCCTGTGCTTGCCGCTGGGCAAGCGTCACTTGGCGTTTTCGCCGTCGAGATGATAAATGGCGCGAACGACACCGTCGGCATCGGCGACTTCTTGGATGGAAAAGGTCCCCTCGACCGCGATGGGACGCGTGGTGAAATCGGCCGACTTGCCCGGCTTCATGTCGACGATCATGCAATCGTAGACCCAGGCACCGGGCCCGAAGCAGCACTCCATGTTGTCGCGCATGAGCACGAATTGAGTGAGCCCCCGTTGCTGAAAGCCGGGGAGAATGTAACCGCGCACACGCACTTTTTGACCGGCCAAGGCTTCGATCTGCTCGGTTAACATCTCGCGCGTGAACGGGTCTTCCTTGCTCTTCATGTCGAACTTCACGGTGTCGAACGTGATCTCCTTCACACCGCCGACGGTCTTGAGCCGCTCGGGATTGGGTGTGCGCAACTCCGACTTGACCACCGGTGCCGCTGCCGGTTCAGAAGCGCTGACCGCCGTAGGCTCGACCGGCGCGGAAGGCTCGGCTGCGGGGGGCAACGGTTGGACCTCAGCCGTCACCACAGCCGGCGCAGGCTCGGTCGGAGCAACAACGCTGGTGCCCGATTCGGCCTGCGTGCAGCCGACCACAAGCAGGCCGAGCGTCAGTAGGCTGAGACAGGCCGAACGACGAGTGGAGTCAGGCATTGCTGTCATTGAATGCTACTGGCTTCGATGTGATACAGCGCCCCGTTGAGACCATCGACCGGCCCCCCCTCGCGCACATGGAAGACTCCCGCCACCTTGCGCACACGCCGACTGAAATCGACACTCAAGGGGGGAGTGAGCGTGACGCGAATCATGTGCGTGACCGGAGGCGTGCCTCCAAAGCAACATTCGTCATTATTGTAGCATAAAATAAACTCGTTCAGGCCGCGACTCTTGCGGCCTGGGTACATATAGCCTTTGACGAACACCGGCTGGCCATCGAGCGCCAAGGCGGCCGCGCTCACGCGATCCGGCATTTGCGGGTCGGGCTGCAACTCATCATAGCTGATCGGCGTGCAACCTTCGGGCACCTCGACGAGCCGAACGTAGGCGGCAAAGCTCCAGCCTCCCAACCAGCAGGCCGCGCTCAACACGATCCCCGCCAAGGCGAGCCCTTCGCCCGACCAATCCTTGCTCTGACGGCGGATCGTCCACAGCGAGAAGGCTCCGGTCGTCACGCCTAACGCGGGGATCACGGCCAACGTGGGGTCTAAAAACGCCACGACCGACATGATGCCCAGCAGGCACGCGATCACCGCCGAGCGGGCAATCGGTCGGTAAGCAAAGTCATGCTCGATCGCGCCTGACGAGCGGGGAGATTGAAGCGGTGCGGGATCGAGCGAGGCGTTCATGTGCGGTGAGCCCAGTGGCTGCAAGCGGCACCGCTCGTCGCTCCGTGACCGAGCCCGTGCCGCGGATGGTTCGTCGATCAGCTCCGAGATTGCTCGCCGCCGCAGAGCACCGCATGGATGAACCATGTGAGCCCGACGGTCGACAATCCAGCCCACAGCAACACGTAAAAACGGCTCGACGGTTGCGGCACGACAGGTGACTCGCCGGGCGTGTGGATCGCGCTGGCGAGCGCTAATCGCGGCTCGCTGTCGATGGCGGGTGCAATGTCGCCCCGCGCCGAGGTGAGCTGCGCCAGGGCCTCGGTCGATTCAACCGCAATGGCCACGACCTGATCGTCGATCTCCGGCACGGTCACGACGGGGCGTTGATTTTCGATCAAGCGAGCGCCGTCTCCCGCGTCGGGCTTGGCAGGCTTCTTTTTCTTGTCGTCCGGGCGCACGGCCGAGGGGGGCGGCTTCACGCCTCCGAGCGGAAAAAATTGACTGGCCCGCTTCACCGACTCGGGATCGATCTTGGCCAAGTCATCAATCGCTTGCTTGGCCTCGGGCAGCGGACAGGCGCGGAGAAAATTGATCACCGGGACACGCACCCAAATCGAGTCTTCCTTGGCCTCTTTGAACAGCGTGACGAGTTTATCGAGCGAACCCCAATCTTCCCAGCGAGCCAAGTCGGGGATCACCAAGTCGGCCAGTTGCGGCCGATCCAGCATGTGACGCAAGGCATCGAGCAATTTAGCCCGTGGTACGATGGTCGTTTCAGTTCCATGAAACCGCAACGCCATGATCGTGGCGTAGGTGTCGGTGTACTCGGCCTTCTTGTTCTTGAGGAACAATTCGACGATCAATGGCAGGCCGTCGGCGCCGCGCAGGTTGAGGTAGCAGGCGACCAGGGCGTCGAGCGAGGTGCGGACTTGACGGTCTTCGTTGCGAATCAGGTTCTCGAGCAGCGTGACATCGTCATTCGTGCCGCACACGCCGAGCATCGTCAGATATAGGCGACGGCGCGACGTGGACACTTCCTTGTCTTGAATCCAACGGATGAGCTTCTCACGCGGCATACGTGACTTGAGTGCCTGCACGTCGGCGTACGGACTCTTGGCAAATTCGTCATAGGCGTCACCGGCCAACAAAGCGTCGGCGTCTTCAAAGTAGTCTTGGAAAAATACCAGTCGGTTGGCACCGGTCTCGGGGAGCTTGACGATCTTTTCGAGATACTCGACCGCGCGTGGGCTGAGCATCGTCGGCGTCGACCAAGCCAAGTTCTTGGGATCCACGCCGGTGACAAAAAACTGCGTGCCGCTCGGGTGCGTGCCAAAGTACAAGACTTCGATTTCCTTGGTGGCCCCGAGCAGCTTTTCTCCCTTGAGCACTTGCACGATCGCAAACTTGGTTTTGACCGGATCGCGAGGCGCGACCGCGCCGTCGGGCGCGGGACCGGCCGACTTGGGTGCGTCGTTCCCCTTGTTAAGGCGCACGATCAGTGCGGCGTCGGCCCCTTTGATTTCTTCGCTGAGTGTTTGTTGCACCGCGCTACAGAAGGGGCAGGAGTACACGACTCCGGAGAGGGCAACAAACAACGCGCTGGCAACAACCAACACCGAAAACGCTGTGAAACGAAACATAAGCGTCAGTCTCAACGATAAATCCATTGTTCGCGAACAAAGCCCCACCGGCGAGCGATGCATGTTGGACGCTCGGAACCATCCACGAGTCACAATCGCGCGGCCGCAATTCTGACCCAGATTGCCCTAAATCCAACCCAACTCACCAGTTGGCATCGTTTCCATCCACACTCATCGTTCCTGATTAGCCGCCAGCCGTCAAGGCCCGAGACACATCGGTCCGGTAGGCCGAGAGCCCCGGCAGGATGCCCACGGCCCCGGCGAGCAGCATTAAAGCCGGTATCAGGGTCAATTCATGCCGATCAAACTGCAAAAAGCCGATCGAGACCCCCGTTTGGGCCAGAATGATCGGATTGGCGATGGCGATCAGGGCATGGCCGAGCAGGAAGCCGCACCCGCCCCCCCCCAGGGCCAGGAGCATCGACTCGCACAATACGATGGACAGCACGGTCACCCGGCTGGCTCCCAAGGCCCGCATGATCGCAATGTCGCGCCGTCGGTCGGCCATCGAATTGTAAATGCTTACCATGATGCCAATGCCCGAGACGACGACGACCAGCGCCGCCAAAAAAAGCAGCACCGCCTCAAGGTTCCCGATGATGCCGTCGAACAGGTTTTTGACTTCGCTGATTGGAAACACGACCTGGGCGTAGGGCTCTTTGTTGATCTGCCTGGGCAAAGTCAAGTTGACGAGCTGGTTCTTTGTGCGGACCAGAATCGCCGTGACCTCGCGCTGATCGTAGGGGAGCGGGTCGGGTTGCCCGGCGACTTTGGGAGGCGCGGCGGCCAGCTTAGGTGAATTACTCTTGGGTTCTGCCGCAGCGGGTTTATCCGTGGCGGCTGGCTTGGCCGGCAGCTTCGCGTGCCCTTCGAGCAGATAAAATCCTTCCATGTTGACGAACACGGCGCGATCGTTGGGCGTCCCCGTCGGAGCGAGAACACCGACCACTTTGAACGCATCGTGCTTTTTACCGTCGCCGGCAACGCCATGCGTGGGGAGGATCTCATCGCCGACTTTTAAGCCCGTGCGCCGCGCAACCATCGCGCCGATGACCGCCTCGAAATACGCGTTGTCGTCGAAGTTGCGACCTTGCACAAAACGATAATCTTCGCCGTCGGCATAACCGACCTCGAACAGTTCGGCGATCGTTCCGACGACGCGAAAGCCCTCGTAACTATCGCCCAGGCAGTAGGGAATGGCGACCGAGACACTTTTGGCAAACCGGCCACCGTCGCGAAATTCCATGTAGTATGACCAGGGAACGTTCTCGACCGGCGTGCTGAGGTGGTACACCGTGTTGAGCACCAGTTGCAGCTTGCTCCCCTTGGCGCCGACGATCACGTCGAACCCCTCGGCCCCTTTGTTAAACGAGCGGCTGATGACACTGTGAATGACCAGCACCGCGACCACGAGCGCGACGCCCAACGCCATCGACAGCGCCGTCAACGACGACGCCAACGACCGCTGCGTAATGCTCCGCCAGGCGATGGTAAGAAGATTCATTTCAAAATGATGGTTCAAGGAAACGAGCGGGGAATGTAACCACAGGTGAACACGGATGAGGAAAATGATGAGTGATGAATGATGACTGGCAGGACAATTTACGTTGACGCTCCTACTAGCCTCTCGTCTCTTCTCTTCCTTCCCATCTGCGTTCATCCGTGTTCATCTGTGGTTCCATTCTTGTTATGACGTTGCGGCCAGGGCTTGATTAACCTGCTCCAACTGCTCGACGCGTTCGAACTGCTTGGCGACCTCAGGAGCGTGCGTGACCAACAGCAGCGAGACCCCCTCATCGCGGCACCGTTCACGCAGCAGGTCGATGACCTGCTGCTGGTTGCGCGTGTCGACGTTGGCGGTCGGTTCGTCGGCCAGGAGCAGTTTCGGCTTGTTGACCAGCGCTCGGGCAACAGCCACTCGCTGCTGTTCGCCAACGCTCATCATGCCGGGGCGATGGTTGAGTCGATGCGACAGGCCAACGCGGTCGAGCAATTGCTTGGCCCGATCGACTTGCGGAGTGCGGCCGGCAAAGGTCATCGCCAGCAGCACGTTCTCCAGAGCGGAAAATCCAGCGAGCAGATTGAAGGTCTGAAAAACGTAACCCAAATTCTGAGCGCGAAACCGATCCCGCTCCGCTTCGCCGAGCGCGGCGACATTCACGCCGGCGATCTCGACTCGGCCCCGGTCCGGTCGGGTGATGCCCGCAATGATGTGCAGCAGGGTTGTTTTTCCCGAGCCGCTACGCCCCATCAGCAGGACTTGCTCGCCGGCGTCAATTTGAAACGCGCGCACGTCGAGCACCGGGACTCGCGTTCCGTCGGGATGCACAAACGCCTTTTGCACATTTTCCAGCAGCAGCATGCAGCAACTCGATCGGCTCTAACGACTCAGGAGCGTTTTTTCGTCACGTTGTCACGCATGATAGTCGCCTATTGAGAAACATCAAGATGCAATTCAGTTGCAGAATGAGTTGTCGTCGCAACTTAATACGCATGAAACAAAAAAGGGTTCGTCAGATTCGTGTTAGCGCCCTTTGATGGCTCGATCCATGTCCCGTTTCATCGAGTCCTTTTTGAGTTTCTCGCGTTTGTCGTGCAACTGTCGGCCTTTGCACAGTCCGAGCAATACCTTGGCCCGGCCGAGTTTGAAATACATTTTGAGCGGAACCAGAGTGAGCCCTTTTTCAAAGGCGCGGCCTGCGAAGCGTTTGATCTCGCGGCGATGGATGAGCAATTTTCGCGGCCGTTTCGGTTCGTGATTGAATCGATTGGCTTGCTTGTATTCGGGGATTTCGCAGCCGACGAGCCAGACCTCGTTCCCCTTGACCCGGCCATAGGCGTCTTCGAGCGAGATTTTGCCGTTACGCAGGCTTTTCACTTCGCTCCCCACGAGCACCATGCCGCATTCGAGCGTCTCGAGCACTTCGTACTCGTGGCGCGCGCGACGGTTGTTCGTGATGAGTTGCTCGTTGTCGCGGGCTGCCGGTTCGGCCGGCTCTTTGTCCTTTTTTGCCACGGCAATGCAGGTCCCATTCCAGTTTCAAATCAGCCTTTTAACGCTTCTCTCACGCTGTTAGAGTACAGCAAGCGGCTCGATTTCGGAATGACACACGCGATGATTCGTCCCACGCAGCACATAACGGGCACCTATCCGGCCGTGCAGGTGTACCTGCTTGGGACGGTCGATTTTGCCTCGACGCTGGCCCTCCAGCAGCGATTGGTGTTCGAGGCCAGCGGCAGCCGCGATGGGCAAATGACGCTGCTGCTGTGCGAGCATCCGCCACTACTCTCGATCGGCCGGCAAGGTTCGAGAACCGACGTGCGGATCGAGAGCCACGAACTGGCCCAACGCAATATTGAGACTCGCTGGGTCAACCGCGGCGGCGGAGCTATTCTGCACCAAGCGGGTCAATTGGCCGTTTATCCCATCGTACCGCTCGAGGATTACCGTCTTTCGGTGGGGGAGTTTCAGACGAAATTCCTCTCCGCCCTCCGCGCGGCCCTGGTCGAGTTAGGCGTCGCCGTGCAGAATACCTCGGGTGGCTCGGGAGTTTGGGGCCGAACCGGGCTCTTGGCAGCCTCGGGCTTGGCGGTCAAAAACTCGGTCAGTTACTTTGGCGCGTACCTGAATGTCGAACCCTGCTCGCCGTTGAGCCGCTGGGTGCTGAGCGACTTGCCGCACGCGGAGCCGATGAGCTCACTGGCCGTCGAGCGTCGTCACCGCACGCGAATGACCACGGTGCGCGAGTCGGTCATCCGGCACGTGTGTGACCCGTTTACCCAGGGACGTTATCATATTCACTCGCGGCACCCATGTCTGGTGCGGCAAACGATTATCCCCGCGAACGAGAATTCAGTCCGTGCTTAATAGCCTGCCGATCATCGACCGCCCCGCCGAGAGCGAGCCCGACACGCGACGCTTGCCCCGTTGGCTCAAGCGAAACGTGCCCAAGGGGAACGCCAACTTTTTTACCGATCGGCTGCTCGACGAGTTGCGGCTGGAAACGGTGTGCGAAGAGGCCAAGTGCCCCAACCGCATGGAGTGCTGGTCGCAAAAGACCGCCACGTTCATGATCATGGGAAACGTCTGCACGCGCCCCTGTGGTTTTTGTTCGGTGAACAAAGGCAAAACTCAGGCGTTGGAACTGGACGAGCCCGACCGGCTGGCGGAGGCCGCGTCGCGGCTGGGTCTCAAGCATGTGGTGATCACGTCGGTGACGCGCGACGACTTGGCCGACGGCGGCGCCGAGCATTTCTATCAATGCGTCCTTCAGGTCCGTGCCAAGACCGGCGCGACCATCGAGGTGCTCACGCCCGACTTCCTTGGCAAGAGCGGCGCGATCGAGCGGGTTGTCGAGTCGGCCCCCGAAGTGTTCAACCACAACACGGAGACCGTGCCCCGGCTGTATCGCGAGGTGCGCGGCCGCAAGAGCGATTACGCTTGGACGCTCGAAGTGCTCCGCCGGGTGAAGCGACTCAACCCGGCGCTACGAACCAAGACGGGGCTCATGCTGGGCCTGGGCGAGACGCACGAGGAATTGCTCGACACGCTCGCCGATTTGCGTGACGCCGGGGTCGAGATGCTCACGCTCGGTCAGTATTTGCAACCGACGCTCGAGCACCTGAAGGTCGTTCGGTACCTGCCGCCGGAAGAGTTCGACGAACTCGGCCACCGGGCGAAATCGCTGGGCTTTGCTCAAGTGGCCAGCGGGCCATTGGTCCGTTCGAGCTACCATGCCCGCGAAATGTTGACGGCATAACGTGACACTCAGCCGCGGCGGTCCAGGTGCCCGGATTTGTTGATGGCGCGCAGCAGTCGTAGCCCCAATCCGAGGCTCACGATCAACCCGGCGAGCCCCAGCACCGACCACTCGCCAATGCCCGGGATGTTGAACAGCGGCGGCACGCGCTGGCTCATCAGCACGGTCGAGCCGAGGAACAACGAGCTGGTCAGCATCCCCAGCACGAGCCGATTGACGCTCGGTTCCAGTCCGCGATGGTCCAGATGCACGTCGAACTTGCCGTTCTGCACGCGCTGCAACAGATCGATAAGCCCGCGCGGCAATGCCTGCAACAGCCGTTCGACCTCGCTGGAAAAACGCCAGAGCTTCTTGACATGCCTGCGAGGGGACAATCGCCGCCACATCATGGTGCGTTGATAGGGGACGATGACATCCATCAGGCTGAACTTTGGCTCCAACAGCCGCGACGTCCCTTCGAGCATGACCAGCACGCGGAGCAGCAACGCGATACGCGCCGGGAGCATGATCCGGTAGCGGCGGACCATCTCGAAGATCTCGTTCAGGGCCGCGGCGACGTTCAACTCCTCGATCGGCAGATTTGTGTAGTTGGACACAAAGTCGGCCACGTCGAGCGACAGCAAGGCCTCGTCAAGGTCCGGAGGCGTCTCGCCCACGCGCGTGATGATCGTGGTCAGGTGTTCTGGGTCGCCGTTGGCCAGCGCCAGAAACATCTCTTCAATGTCTTCACGCAGCGCCTCGTCGATCCGGCCTACCATGCCGTAATCGAGCAAGCCGATGACGTTGTCCGGTAGCACGACGATGTTGCCTGGGTGCGGATCGCCATGATAGGTGCGGTGATCAAAGATCATCGTGACGTACAGTTCCGCGCCGCGTCGGGCGATCTCGGCCAGGTTGAGCCCCGCCGCCAATAGCTTCTCGCGATCGGCGAGCCGGATGCCCGTGATCCGCTCCATCGTCAACACGCGCGCCGTGCTTAACTCTGCATAGCCACAAGGGACGCGAATGCGTGGGTCGTTGGCAAACTCCTGGGCAAACTGCCGCATGTGTCGCAGCTCGCGAGAAAAATCCAGCTCGCGCTGCAAGATGCGCTGAAACTCTTGGGCTGTGGAGCGCGGCCGGTAGTTGGCAAACTCGGGGACCATCTCGGCCATTTGTGCCAGTGCGATCAAAATCTCCAGATCGACCATCACGCGCGATTCGATATCGTCGTGCTGCACCTTGACGACGACGTGCTCGCCCGTGAGCAGCCGCGCGGCATGCACCTGCCCGATCGAGGCTGAGGCGAGCGGCACGAGCTCGAACTCGGCGAAGAATTGTTCGAGCGGGCCACCCAACTCGGTCTCGACCACGCGGCGCACGACCTCGGGCGGGTCGGCGCGGACGTCGGTCTGGAGTTGTTGCAGCTCGTTGGCGAGCGCCACCCCGGCGATGTCGGCCCGGGTGCTGAGCACTTGACCGAGCTTGATGAACGTGGGACCAAGCTCGGTCAGGGCGAGCCGGATGCGCGACTCGAAGCTGTGTCGGGCGAGCACCTCGCCGTCGCGGTTCTTTAGCAGTTCCTTGGCAAAATCGAGGTCGAGGCGGCTTATCCAGTCGGCCAGCCCAAACTTGCTGAGCACGCCGATGATTTCGCGCCAACGATTGACATGCCGATAGAGCTGGGGGAGCGACGAGAGCTTCATAATCATCTATCATACACAACCCGTGCCGAGAACCAGCCTGCAACCCTCGGGCAATCGACCGCAATTCAACAACTTTTTCGGGCAATTTTCGCGACAAGTCGGCTTGCCGTTGCGACGCTGGCGCGGCTTAACTATCCTACGGGCGGAGGCTGTTATGAACCGACTGCTCGGCTCTGTGGCGATTGTGTTATGCGCACTGGGCGCATGGTATGCCTACTCATCGTTTGACCTGCGCGAAACCCCAGCCGTGAACTCGACCTCAACCGAGGTTGTGCCCAGCGCCGGTTTTCTGGCCGAGGGGGGGCCTCGTGAACGTCCGGCTCTGGTATCGGCCTTGGCCACGCTCGAACCTGTCAGCGGAGTGATTGAGATCTCGGCCGCGCCGGGAGATCGCCTCGAACAACTCCTCGTGCGCGAAGGGCAAAGCGTGCTCAAAGGGGACGTGATCGCCGTGCTGGAAAGCACGCAACTGCGGACCCAAGAGTTGTCTGCGGCCGAAACGGCACTCAAGGATGCCCTGCGGCGCGAACCGCTCGAACGGGCTTATGCCGCTGCGCTGCTCACCGCGGCCGACGCCGGCGTGGCGCAAGCCAAGCTCGTCGAGTTGGAGCTAGGCGCGTTGCAAGCACGGCTCGCGCTGGCGCACAAGAACGTCGAAGTTGCCCGCAGCGACCTGGCCCGACTCGATGGCGTGAGCGATCGAATTGTGTCGGCGCAAGATCGCGACCACCAGAAGCTCCGCGTGCAGCAGGCCGAGGCCGAAGCGCAAGCCCAGCAGGCTGAACTCCAACGCCTTACGGCGAGCAGCAAGGCCACGCTGGCGCAAGCCGAGGCGAAGGTCAACGAGGCGCGGACGACCGGCGACCGGCTGCTGGCCGCGTTGCAGATCGACTCGTTGACGCAAAACGTGGCGCTGGCCAAGAAGCGCCTCGAGCTCAGCGCGGTTCGCTCGCCGCTCGACGGTGTCGTGTTGCAGGTCCTGTCGCGCGAGGGGGAAACGCTGGCGCAAAAACCCATCGCGCGCGTGGCCGACGTGCGCCGCATGGTCGCCCTGTGCGAGGTGTATGAAACCCAGGTCTGGTGCGTGCGCCCGCAGCAGCGTGTGACCCTGGCGAGCCGCGCGCTGGCCACGCCGCTCATGGGGGTGGTCGAGCGTGTTGGCACGCTCGTGGCCCGCAATCAGGTGCTAAGCCTGAATCCGACCGAGGCCACCGACAACCGCGTGGTCCAAGTGCGCGTCGCGATCGACGAGTCGTTCTCCGTCGCCGCCGCGCAGCTCATCCACTTGCAGGTCGACGCGGCCATCGACACCAGCAAGCCGGCTCTCTCGACGCCCTAACGCATGAAGACTCCGCTCGCCTGGCTCAATCTGCTGCACAATCCCTTCCGTTCGCTCGTGGCCATCGCCGGGGTCGCGTTCGCCGTGGTGCTCATCTTCATGCAACTCGGGTTCTACGGCGCGGTGTTGCTCTCGGCCAGTTGCATCTACGATCAGCTCGACTTCGATGCGATCGTGTTATCGCGGCAGTATCGGGTCTTTTCCAGTCCGGGGACCTATCCGCAAGAACGCTTGGCGTTGCTCAACCGGTTGAGCGACGTCGAGTCGACCACGACCGTGCAGGTCGGATTGCACGGCTGGCTGAACCGCGCCACCGAGCCGTTGCAGCGACGTGGCCTGCTGGTGATGGCCATTCGCCCGGGCGAGTCGGCATTTAAACTACCGGCCGTCCGCGCGCACGAGTCGCAGTTCACGGTCTTGGGCAACGTGCTGTTCGACACGCAATCGCGCGAAGAGTTCGGCCCGCGCGACGTGGGGGTCGAAAGCGAGATTGGCGCGCAGCGCGTGCGGATTGTCGGTGCCTTCACGCTCGGCAGCGGCTTCAGCGCCGATGGCGCGGTCATCACCGGCGAGAACACGTTCCGCCGCATCTTCGATTGGCGCGATCCACGCGACACGAACCTGGGGCTCATCAAGCTCCGCGACGCGGTCGATCCCCAGGCGTTCGTCGAGCGGTATCGGGCGCTGTTGCCGGAAGATGTCGAGTTGAAAACCCGCAGCCAATTGCTACGCGATGAGCAACAACATTGGGTCTTGAAGACCGCCGTGGGTGTGATCTTCGGTCTGGGGGTGGTTATTGCGCTGGTCGTCGGCACGGGCGTGGTTTTTCAAGTACTGGCGAGCGACATTGGCAACCGCCTCGGCGAGTACGCCACACTCAAGGCCTTGGGTTACGAGAGTGGATACCTCGCCCGTTCAGTTCTCACGCAAGCAACGCTGCTGGCGGTGGGCGGTTTTGTTCCTGGCTGGCTCGTTGCCATTGGCCTGTATGAGTTGACCCGCCAACAAGCCCATGTGCCCATGGAGTTGCCGTTGTCGTTGGCCGCGACGGTCTTGGTGCTGAGCGTGGTGATGTGTGCCACCTCGGGCTGGCTGGCGTTACGTCGAGTCATGCACGCCGACCCGGCCGACTTGTTCTGAGTCGATTTCTCGCGCGTCGCTTTCGCGCCGGCACAGCAATGCTGCGCAGGCGACGCTGGCAACTGAGATTTGTGGAAGCCAATATATTCTTGCCTCGCGCTCGACCGATGAACGTACAAGGCGGTCCCCGGGCCTTGACGTTTCCTCCGAGAGAGGTGTGAAGATGCGTTGGTTTGCTCATCGGCCGAGCTTGTTAAGCACGTACGTATTGTGTGCCGCGACGTTGTTAAACGCCGCCGCGACGGCCCAGGCCCAGGTGGTGCCCGGCACCGGTCGGCTGTTGACCGAGACGGGGGACGACTTCGAGGATGAAGAATGGAGCTTCGTCCACAACCATCCCAAGGGGAGCAAAGAGCAGGACAAAGCGCTGCGTTACCCGTCGGGCTTTTCGAGCAACCAGCGGTGGATCGAAGGCCCGATGCGGGGTCAGCCGGACCTCATCAAGCGCGTCGAGACGCCCGAGGGGGGGCTCGAAGGGAGTCAGGGCGCGCTGTTGCTGCGGACGCTCAACTCGGGTGTGCCCGGCTATGCCCGCGGCTCGGCCGAACAAGACGATTTTGTCCTGCATAACAGCACGGGCTCGATCTACGTGTCGCGTTATCCAAGCTGTCTGACTCGAGTGTACCTGCCGCCGTTCGAGCAATGGGAGCGACGAGCCGGCGTGTCATTTGGGTTCCGCGCGGGTGCCCACGGCCGCTATTACGGTCCCACGAAGAAGGACAAAGAAGGGAAGAAGATTCGCTCGGGAGACCTCGAGGAGTTCTGGCCTGGCATGTTTGTTCGCTTCAACCCGGGGACGACCGACAAGGCCGACTCGGCCACGTTGCTGATCCGTGCCAATAGTCGTGGCTTTGATGTCGAGGGACCGACGATTCGCGAGCCGGGCTGGTGGACGCTGGGCATGTCGTTCACGCCGGACGGACAAGTTCACTATTACGCCCACGCCGGCGTCGCGCCGTTGTCGAGCGCCGATTACATTTACTCTTCGCGCCCTTATGCATTGCAGTGCGAACGGTTCTCGACCGTGTTCTTTAACGTCGTCAACCGCAACGACGGCCGGACTTGGTCGACCCCCTGGGTGATAGACGACACGGAGATTTATGTCGGCAGCGCTCCAGTGGCACGGAAGCCGTAGGCGGCGCTGCGATTCACGCCCTGTAACGATTAGATAGGTCGTTCAGGATGCAATGATTGCAGCGAAAGCAGGCCGGTTTTGAGGATGTTATCGCTCGGGCATCCGATATCATTCGACAGCGATGGAGCGGCCGGCGCGAGGAATGTCTCGCCGGGCTTGAGGAATTGGATTCCGCAGGCGAGGCCGCCGCACGAGAGACGGAGCGAGAAACATGCGTCGACGCTGGATCGTGGCCACGGCCGGGGCCCTATTGGCGAGCCAAGTCGCTGCTTGGGCGGAAGAAGGCTATCTCGCCCGGGCTTGGAACGGCGTGCGGCGCGACTGGCAGCGCAACAATGCCTGGTACGATCCTTTCGTGCCGGGAGACCGTGCCGCCGTGCGGCAGCCGTTTGAAATCTCCGTGAATAACGGCTGGCGGCTGCAAAACACGCTGAGCGACTTCTTTTACGACGAGTCGGGTCGATTGACCGAGGCGGGCGAACTGAAGGTCAAAACGATCATGCAAGAGAACGCGCCTCACCGGCGCTTTGTGCTGGTGCTGAAGGCGGATGACCCCAGCGTGACGCAAAATCGCTTGAGCACCACGTATCAGGCGGCAAGCCGCTTTGCGCTCGCGGGAGACACAGCCTCGGTGGACGAGACGGTGATCAGGCCGTATGCCTGGCCGGCGAGTTACGTGTATGCGGTCGAACAGGCTCGAACGGCCAACATGCTAGCGCCCGTCTTGCCGCCTCGCGCGGGGGGCGCTGCCGCCGGCGGAGCGCAGCCATCGGGTGCTGCTGGCACTTGAAGGCCGACTATCTGTTGCCAGCAAGCTTGAGTTGCCTCTCGCTACGACCGATCTAATCGAAATAAGGGTGCGCCTATCGAGTGCGCTCATTTCGTCCTGTCGTCGGGAAGGGCCCCCATCATGCCAGCTCGCTTGCCGCATTACTTCACCGCTTCGGCGATCCTGTTGGCATCGACGATCGGCTGCGCGACGGGAAGCGGCATCACGAATTGGTTTGGCGGCGGCTCGATGAGCAAGAATCCGCTGGCTAGCGCCGGCAGCTCACTGAGCAATGGCATGAAGTCCGCTTGGAATTCGACGGCGAACTTTTTCAAACCCAAGACCAACACCACGGCTTCGACCGACACGAGCGAAAGCAAGGACACGCTGTCACTGGATCGCGGGACGAAATCTCCTGGCCCCGAGTTCCATGTGTCGTTGGCGCGATTGCAAGAAGGCTCGGGCAATTTGTCCGCGGCCATCGATCAGTACGAGAAAGCCTTGCAAGCGACGCCCCATTATTTGCCGGCCCTGACCGGGTTGGCGCGCATTTATGATCGACAGGGAAAACTCGACGACGCGGCGCGATACTATCAGCAAGCGGTCGAGAAGTTTCCCAACGAGGCTCCGGCATTTAACGACCTGGGCATGTGCTTGCACAAGCTCGGTCGCGACAACGACGCGGTACAAGCCCTCAAGCGTGCGGTGGAACTGCAGGGGGACAAAGTGCTCTATCGCAACAATCTGGCGATGGTGCTCGTGCAGCGCGGCCAGGCTGAAGACGCCATCGCACAACTCACGCCCGTCCATGGCGAAGCCATCGCGCGTTACAATGTCGGGTTCATGCTGACCAAGCTGGGGCACAACGATCAGGCGCTGCAACAATTCCAGCGGGCTCTGGCGTTGAATCCAAAATTTGAGGCGGCCGCGACTTGGGTGGCGCTGTTGGAACAAAAAGGCCAAGCCGTGGCGAGCGCCGTGGCTCCCGTGGTCGATGCGTTCTCAGCGCCTGCCGGACAATCGTCGACGGTCAGCGGTGTGCTGCCCACGGGCATGCCGACGTCGTTTCCTAGTCCCGTGAACAACGAGTCTCGCCCGCCCCGGCCCACCGCGCCCGAGGACGCTCGCTATGGTCAACCCTTGGACCAACAGCCCCAGAACGCTCAGGCGATCGGCGACGGTCGCATGGCCCGGCTGCCGCCAACCCCCAATCCTCCACTGGATCCGTCCGCAACGAGCGTCTCGCCCACGCCAAGCACGCCTGCCGCCAACTCGGGAACCTTGCGCTAGGCCGCGGACGTTTTGAACACCGCTGGTCGACTCCATCACAGTGCGATTGGAGCGGGTGTACGCATCAGGTTGTCAGCGGCAATGCACTTTGCGCGAACGCGTTGTGCAACTCTGCGGCATGCTCCAGGTCTCCGGACCGAGGAACCCAGGCACCGCGGATGCGCGCTCGCAGGATGACCCCTTTCTCGAGCGAGCCAACAAACAGTCGATGCCTCAGCGTGCCGCGAAGCTCCGCGGGAGCGTACGTTAAACGATCGCCGCCGACATCATTGGGATGCACAATCTCGACATACGAAATTGGGCTCTCGCGATAACGGCAGACCATCACGTGCGGCAGTAAATCTTGAGGCAGCTCAAATTCGCTGACCGCCGCAAGCGGAATCTGATTGGCGCGCACCGGATCAATCGACGTGAGCCAGAGTATCTCGCTGGCGGTGATCGTCGAGCGGGTCTGGAGCTCAGGGTTCGCGGCGAGCAGCTCGGTCTGGGCCGACACATGCAAATCGACGATGGCGAACCGCGGATGCTCGATGAGCCGCCAAGAGGCCTGCATGCGCACCGGGTATCGCCGGGTGGGCGCATAGACGGCGATCAGGTCGTTGCCGCGCGTATAGCTGTCGAGCAACTGCTCGGCGGAGTCCAGTGTCCAATCGACTCCGAGCACGCTACCGAACGGTCCCCCGTCCTGCATCGTCCCCGGCGTGAGCCCCTCGCTGGGACGCAGCACCTCGACGGTCAAAGTGGCTTGCGCTAAGCGGAGCTGAGCCTGCTGCCCCGAGAGCGTCCAGGCAGCGGATGCGGTTGATGTGGTCATGATAAAAAAACCCCGCTGCTCACCGCGAAGTGAAACAGCGGGGCCGGAACAGAGAAGAGGCCATCAACCGTTCGAGCCCGACGATTTGAGTCGTGTGGGGCTCACTCGCGACGTTCGTGGTTCCGTCGTCGCGAGGAAGTATGCTGGGAATCTTACCAATTCTGCAGGCACTCTCCAAGGTTTTTTCAGGCGATTTACCGATTTTTGGCCAGCGTCGACAGCGGTTGGCCGCGATCGCGAATCGTCCTATAATTCGGCTCTGTGCGAGCAGGGGAATTCGGTCACTCTAGCAGGAAACCAGCGAGTGAGTTCACTACAGACGTTTTGTGAGGTCGGAGAACAAGCGGCCCGAGCGGCGGGCGCGGTGCTCCTTGATTGGGCACCACGATTTAGCGTGCGCGAGAAAGGCCCCTCGGACTTGGTGACCGAAGCCGACGTGGCGGCTCAGGAGGAAGTTCGTCAGATATTGTTGTCTGCGTTTCCGAAACATGGACTGCTCGGCGAGGAAAATGCATCTATCCCGAGCCGCGACAACGGTTACCGCTGGATTGTTGATCCGCTCGATGGCACAACCAACTACGTGCATGGCATTCCGTTCTACTGTGTGTCGATTGCACTGGAGCAACATGGCGAGCTGGCGGTGGGCGTGGTTTATGACCCCGTCAGTGGTGAGTGTTTCACGGCCCGACGGAGCGAGGGAGCGTACCTTAACGGTCGCAAACTCAACGTGAGCCAAGTTCAACAGCTTAGCCAAGCCGTCGTCGCGAGTAGCTTTCCACCCCAGGTGCTCCCCGACGCAGTTGAACTACGACAATTTGTCGACCTGACACAGCGCACCCAATCGATGCGTCGGATGGGGTCCTCGGCCTTAAATTTATGTTACGTCGCTGCTGGACGTTACGATGCTTATTGGTCGCAGAGCACCAAACTCTGGGACATCGCGGCAGGAGTACTGTTGGTTCAAGAAGCGGGGGGCGTGGTGACGGACCCATCGGGCGAAGTGTTCCGAATCGAGCCGCCGCACTTCATCGCCGCCGCGAGTTCATCGCTCCATCGCGAGCTCTCCGGAGTTCTGAACGCTCGATCCTGACCATTTCCAAGCAATTCCCCCTTCCCATGAGGGGTTCCATTGCCGAAATGCTTATTCCTGACCAAGCGAAGTTTGGTGGCCAGGGATTAGCCAATTACACTGGAGGGAATCAGGCACCTGCCAAGCGTGCTCCTGTGTGCTGGGTATGAACAGCCGGGTCGAACCGGCAAGGTTTTCGCCGACCGCCCATCTCTTCTTCTCTTCGAGCGTTTCATTAGGACCTTGCCAACCGTGCGTCTTGGGCCCTGGTTGCTGACGATTGCTGGCATTTTGGTCGGCTTATGCCGGCCGGGTGTCGCACATGCCCAAGTCGCTCCCGCCGCCGACACTCCCGCCGCTCCCGCCATTAAGGAAGCGAAGCCGGAGTTGTTTTACCTCAAGGACAAAAACGGTCAGTTGACTCCGGTTCCTGGCTTTACGCTGGAAGACTTCGAGCGACTACTGGAGCGCGACCGCAGCCGCAACCTGGCACCGCAACGCCCCCCCTATCGACTCGACAAGCTGACGGCATCGGGCACGGCCGACACGCGACAGGCCGCGCTCAAACTCACCTTCACCGTGTTGGTTGATAGCGAGGATTGGGTTCGTGTTCCGTTGCGGCTCAACCAAGTGGTGGTCGACGCTCCGAAGTACGAGGGACCGGGCAAGCACACGCTGGAATTCGACGAAAAGGCGGACGAGTATGTGCTCTGGCTGCAAGGCCGGAGCGAGCAACCGCATCAGTTGACATTGCAAATCGTGGCTCCACTCGTGGCGTCGAACGACGAATCCCGTTTGCGACTCGCGGTACCGCGAGCATGGTCTTCTTCGTTAAAATTAAGCATTGCCGGCGATGTGAGCCCGCAAGCCTCGGGGGGAGCAATTCTCGACTCGGTACGCGGCGTGGACACGGGGACCGAAGTCAGCGTGCTGGGTTGGGGTGGAGACTTCAGCCTCGCGTGGCGTTCCAATCTCGACACGCAACGGGCTCAAGCGATCGAAGCCAGTGGACTCGTGCAAACGCGCGTCTCGCCACGGAGCATTCTATCGCAAGCTCAACTCACGGTGCGCAGCGCGGTGGGAGAACTGGCCTCGTTCCAAGTCAAGCTGCCGCCGGGCGCTCGCTGGCAAGCGGCGGACTCTCCGGGCATGACCATCGTGCCCATCGAACCCGCCGAGCCCACGCGCGGTGATCAGCGAACCTTGTTGCAGGTCACACTCGCCACAAGAACCAATATACCCGTCCAACTGACGATCCTCACCGAGCGGCCGATGGACGAACCAGCGGCCCTCAGTGCCTACGAGCTTGGCGGATTCGAGGTACCGGGAGCGATTCGACAAGGCGGGTTTTTAACTCTGCAGGTCGACGATGCGTGGCAAGCCGTTTGGAACGAGCAGCGCGCTGTGCGGCAAGTTGACAGTTGGCCCCCCGACTTGCCACGCACGGGCGTTGTGGCGGGCTTCGAGTACGTGGCCCAGCCTTTCTCGCTCAGCTTAAAGCTCAGCGAGCGGCAGCCCCACTTGAGTGTCTCGCCCCGCTATCGCCTGACACTCGAATGCGAGCGGATGCAACTCGAGGTGCGCGGCGTTTATCGAGCCCGCGGCGGCCGGGTCGCCGCGATCGGATGGAAACTCAACGGCTGGCAGTTCGACGAGTTTGATTCGATCGCCGGCGTTACGTCCGAAAACGGCCACACGATTCAAGACGACGAGGCACGCTCGCCGCTCAAACAATCACAACTGGGCGAATTCGAAACGGTGTTGCGCGCCCACCGGATCATGGACACCCAGCGAGACACGCTAGACGTGCTGCTTCCCTGGCCAACGGCGCAAGAGGTTCGGCCGGGTGAATTGGTCGTGCTCAGCGATGGCCGATTCGATTTGATGCCGCGGTACGACGAGTCGGTGGGGTTGACACCCCAAGCGCACGACGCGCCTCGAACGGCCTCGCCCCTGGGGCGAGTTTGGAATTTCCAAACCTCGACCGTCGCGCCACGATTGGTGGCCGATGTGCGCACGACAGACAAGGGGGCCACCGTGGACGCCGTCACCTTTGTGACCATCCAAGACAACGACGCACACGTCGTCAGCAAGTGGACCTATCGACCTCAAAACGATCGCTTCGATGTGATCGCGTTCCAAGCGGAACGCGCCTTGTGGGAGTCCGCGGGTTGGTCCATCAGCCTCAATGGCGAAAATGTTCCCGTTTCTCTCGAACACCTCGACACGCTCGATGAAAAGCTAACCGTCGCCCGATTCCGCACCCCAGCTTTGCCCAACACGGATCCGCTGGTGGTTGAGGTGCGTTATCGTTGGCCGCTGGGCGCGTCAGCCGACCCAGCCAAGACGGTCTTGCCGCTGCCGTCTCCCCTTGAGGCCGCAGTTGCCGAGCATCGTTTCCACTTGCGAGCTGGCGGCAGTCAGCAAGCTACGGTGGTCGACACGGCTTGGCAGTCGCTCATCGCGTTGCCCGGCACGATCTCCACGGCGGAGGACCATGTCTGGCGCGCGACCGGATCCCCCCTGCACATCGCACTCCAATTCTCCGGAGCTGGGACGCAACGCCAGGATGTTCGCGTTGAGCGTTACTGGGCACAAACCATTCTCACCCCGCAGCGACAGGTGTCGCGCGTCGCCTATGTACTGTCGTCACGCGCCGCGCAGTTGCGTTGGGCGATCCCCAGCACAGCCCACGGTTGCGAGGTGTTTGTCGACGGTGAACGAGTCCCCTGCGAATTGAGCAGCGATCATCATGTCAGTGTCGCGCGTGCCAACGATGACGGGCCCTGGGAGTCGAGCCGAATCGAGCTGCGACTGAGTTGCGACGCCACGCGCGGCAGCTCGTTAGCGCAGCGTGTTTGGTTACCTCAATTAGTCGGCCACGTGCAGTTTCAGCGAGGCTTTAGCGAAGTCATTCTTCCCGCCGCCGACCATCTGTGGGGGGTCGAGTCGCAACTCAGCGCGGAAAATCGCTGGCAATGGGATGGCCTCGCCTGGGGACGCTCGCCGCTGCTCAACGAGGCGGAGTTGACCGACTGGGCACAGGCGATTGAAGAGCCCGGCTGGGGGCTGGGGGGTCATCGTTATTTATTCTCGCTGACGGAACCGCTGGCGAGCTGGGAATTACAGAGCATCCGTCGCTCGACGCTGACAATCGGCGTCGCGGTGACCGTACTGATCTTAAGCTTAGTCCTGCTGCAAACGACGGCGCTGCGTCATCCCCTGGCTAAAGTAGCCAGCATCGTCGTCGCATTGAGCTGGGGGCTCATCTTTCCAGGCCCGGCGTTGTTGATCCTGCAAGCCGCCTCGGTGGCCGTGATACCCGGCGCCGTTGGGCTCGCCCTGCGCAACCGACGACAGCGTCGCATCGCGCACATCTTTGGCGCGCGAAGCCACCTATCGCGCGAATTGGAACGGGGCTCCACCGTCACGCAGGCACCCAATCGTGGCGTGAAGACCGGGACTGGCTCAACCGCGGCGCTCATGAGCGTCGAGCGCCCCGCCCCTGCGTCGAATGGTGGCATATGACCCGTGCCGGATTGATCCTTGTGCTGCTGGGGTCGTGGGCGGTGAGTTGCTCCAACTCCACGACAAACGCGCAAGACGCAAAACCCCAGGAGCCGCCGCTCTTGTTTCGTCGCGTCATCGCGCCGGCCGATCGGATCAACGAGTGGCCACGCGGCAATCAGCGGCTCGTTCCCATCGAAGCCGAAGCGTTTGAGAAACTTGTTGAGACCCTGCGTGACGATCCGACACGAACCACTCAGCAGACAGAAGCCCGCCTGGAGCAGGCGATGTACCGCGCCACGCTGTCGGCGGACGGCTTGCTCACGGGCGATCTGGAGTGGTCTGTGCGCGGCAATTCGCCGCAAGCGAGCTTGACGCTCGCCCCATGTTCGGCCGCCTGCTCGTCGTTCACCTGGGCTAAAGCGTCCTCGCCGCCGCTCATGGGCACCGACTCGCGAGGCCAACTCGTCATCATTCCGCGCCAAGACGGCACCTTGAAAGCCACATGGCAATTGCGCGCGCGGTCGCAATCGGCCGATGAATGGACATTCGAACTCGCTTGGCCCCATTGCGTGCAGAGCGCGTTTGAACTTGACTTGCCCGCCGACTGGCACGTTTACTCGGGCGAACAAGACGCGCATCGTTCGACGCCGGCTCCCGACATGACTCGCTGGCGCTGGCAGCTTGGCCCCACGGCCCGACTGCGGCTGTCGATTTTTTCGCCCCAAGGAACAAACGCCGATACGACCTATCGTACCTCGACACAATTTGAATATGCCAACCGTGCTTGGGAGGTTTCATCCAACTGGCGCATCGACGTTGGCCGCGTGCCGCTCGATAAACTGTGGGTCGAAATGGACGCCGACTTGGCCATGCGAGCCGTGTACGCCGGCGGAGATCCACTCGAGTGGCTTCAAGTGGCCTCGAACACGCCCACGACACGTCGCTATGTGATTCAATTCGCGACGCCGTTGCGCGGCTATGGTCGCACGCTGCGGCTCGAAGCCGTCGCGGCCGCCACGCTCGGCGCATCACACACTCTGCCGCGTGTCTGGACCGAGGGACTCGTCTGGCAAGAAGGAACCATTCGCCTGCAGGTCCCCGCCCCGAATCAGCTACGCCAGCTCGATACGATTCATTGTCGGCAAACGCGCTCGTCGGTGGTACCGGAACCGTTGCTCGCCGAACTGTCCGAGTTCCAATGTTTCGACGAGACGGCGACGTTGCGTTGTCGTTTGGAAACACCTGCGGGAGAAGTGCGTTATTCGCTGGGCTCAAAATTGCAGGTGTCCGCGGCCCTCACGACCTTGGACGCATCGGCCCACTTGCTCATCGATCAATCGCGCCGCACGCAATTGCAATGCACGTTACCCGCCGAATGGATGATCGAGTCGGTCGACTCGATCCCCAGTGGTCGTGTCGCCGATTGGTCGATCGAAGCACCGCAGGGCAGTACACGGACATTCAGTCTGAGGCTCAAGTCGGAACTCAACTCGGCTCAACCGCTGCGATTGGTGCTGCGTGCCCAAGGACCACCGCTCAGTTTGGGTACGCGGCTCGGCTCGGCGGCTTTGTTTCCACTCCGTTTCAACGCAGCAACATTTGAACAAGGGCTCGCGTCACTCGGCGACGAGTCTGGAAACTTCGCGTCGATTGTCCCCGGTCCGCAAACACCCTTGCGAAAACTCGACTCGCTCACCGCGATCGAACGCGAATTGCTCGGCGAGTCCGGCGAGTCGCTCGTCGTCTCGTTCGATCCGCGTCGGCCGCTGGGGAGCATCACCGTGATGCCCCGGCGGGGACCTGGGGTCGTGCGCGGAGAATTGCTCACGCGCCTGGATACAACTCGCATTCACGAATCGTATCGGTGGCAATGCGAACCACAACAATCCGCCGTGCAGCGGGTCGAGGTGTTACTGCAACAGCATCGCGAGGTCCCGTTGCAATGGCGGGTTCCGGCATTGAACGTTGGAGAGTGGACCGCTCGACTCATCAAGCCGCCGGACGACGAAGCAACGCAGGGAGAACGCTGGGAACTCAAGTTCGCTCGTCCCCTCGTCGAACCGTTCGAGTTGCTCGCCACGCGCGACTCGCCTCGCGACAGTGATCAATTGGATATCAACCTCGCGACTCTGCGCGACATCGCCGATCAACGATCGACCATCACGGTCGAAGGCCCCTTGAATCTGGCTGTGACCAATCTCGCCGGCCCGATCCATGAACAGGTCGTACCCCCCTCGACCGCCTGGCTGTCACCACGTCTGCAACGCCAATTTGAATATGCCATCGTCAACGACAGCGACGCCCGACTGCTCCCCTCGTTGTCGGTTCGTGCTGAGCGGGCCGAATCTTTGCCCACAAGCCCAGTGGTGCTGCGGAGTGAATTGCTCAGCCACTTCACCACTGCCGGGCGGGTCGAGCATCGTTGGCAACTCGATTGCGAAACGACCAACGTGCCCACACTAATCTGTGAGTTGCCCGATCATATCGCGATCGCTGACGGTGTGCATACTCTGGTCAACGATGTCCAACAAGCCATTGAATTGCAAGGCCGACGGTTGCACGTGCCGCTCAATCATCACGCTCCGGTGGTGCGCGTGGTGATCACCTTCTCCACTCTCGAGCGATCCGTCGCTCTGGCACGAGCGGTTGCGGCACCGGAGGTGCGCGCGGGCGATGCCGTGTTGTCGCACCAGTGGACGATTCGACTCGGTGCCGATTACGATGCATGGGTGGCGGGGAGCATTCAACGACCCCAGGGTACTCTGCTTGACGCGGAGATCACGCTACCGAGCGACGTCCGAACCGTTCTGTTGGTTTATCGCACGAGACTGCAGATGCTGGCTTGGTCACTCGGCTGGATCGCGGCAGTGCTCGCCTGGCGATCTCCCGTGAGGCCGTGGGGGACGTACTCCGCCGCTCTCCTTCTGCTGCTCGTCTCCGCCACGACACCCCCCTGGCAACAACTCGCTTGGATGCCCTTGGTCGGTCTGATCTTAGGTCGACTCGCGCAACGCTGGCTCGCCGCGCCGCGCCCCATCTCGCTCCCGGCAAACACGCCATCCGCCTCGAATCTCTCTGCGGCAGTCGTGTCGCTCGTGCTCGTCGTCTGCTTGCCGAGTCGAGCCGAAGCGCAAATGCTCGTGGCTCCAGTCAACGAAGAGGCCCGCGTCTTTATTCCCGTCGATGCCAACAATCAACCCACGGGACGGTATTTGATTGGCGAAGACTTTTTGCAGCAACTCCGTCGCCGCGCCGCGGCACAGCATCCAACGGACGAAGGGTACTCGATTCGCTCGGCCCGCTATCGTGGACAGTTTACCTTCGATGAGGTAACGAACACCTGGACGTTGGGCAGCTTGCTCGCCGAACTGCGCGTGGTCATCCATCGCTCTCAAGAAGATACTCCGCTCGTATTTGACCAGATCGATACGCTCGGCGCGACGGTGCGCGGCGCCATCGACGGCCGACATGCCGAATTCATCCTCGATAGCGACCATAAATGCCTCCGCCTCGGGGCGCTCGAATCGGGCGAACACCTCGTGGAGATCGACCTCCCTTTTTCGTTCGATCGTCAGTCAAGCACCACGCGCGCCCAACTCTCGCTGCCTCGGGTGCATGACGCCGTGCTGGATCTGGCGACGGCTAGCGCTGCTCCGCCGCTGGAGTTTTCGTCCCCCATCGGTGCCATTCAACGGACAGCAAAGGCGTATCAGGTCCAATTGGGCCCGATCGATCAACTGCACATCGCCTGGCCCGATCAGCAACCTGCTCCCGTCGTGATCGATGTCGATGCGCTCGTCTGGTTGCGGTTGCGAGCGGGCGCGGTGGCAACGGACATGCGCCTGCGGGTCGAGCCCATCGCGGGCAAGTATCGCGAACTCGACATTGCGGTCGATAGCCGTTGGCGACTGCTCCCCTGGGGCGAGGTCGACACGCCCCTGATCGACGTGCAAACCCTCCCCCTGGCGGCGAGCATCGATCGGGTGCGTCATTATCGCCTGACCATGTCGCAAATGACCGACAAGCCGGTGACCATTCCGCTGTCGTTTCTCAACACGGCAACGACTGGCATCGGCACGGTGACAAGCCCCGAGGTGACCGTGACCGGCGCGCGACAGACACGGCGTGCCTTGGCCATGACAATCGACCCCAGCTTGCTCGTCGAGTTGCCAATGGCGGTCCCCAACGCTGACGACCTGGCTGCATTCATCCGACGTTGGGAAATCAACGAGGCACCCCCGGATCGTGTTGTCGAACTAGCGTCCGCGTCGCCCGTAAACATCCGCGTCCAGCCGCGAGACACGTTCATTACGACCACCGATCATACGCAACTCGACCTGCACGCCTCGCATATCGACCTGAATTATCGAGGCACCCAGCAGGTCGTCGGCTCTCCTGTCTTTCGACAACTGCTGCAAGCTCCCTCGAATTGGACACCGCGCCGCGTCCGGGTCGAGCAAGATGCGGTCGAGCATGCCGTGCGCTGGTGGCGTGTCGATCCAGACCGCATCGAATTGCTCTATGACGTGCCGCTCCTCGGAGCGTATCGCTTGCTTGTCGACGGCGTGCTGCCTCCCGTGATTCAACCACAAATGGCCTTGCCGGTCGTCGAGTTGCTCGGCGCGCAGCGCGCGCCCGAATCGACGGTCGAGGTGCGTCACGATCGCGATCTCGAAGTGACCTTCAGCGACGAACAAGACCTGCGCCCCGTCGAGGCAGCCGTAGCCACCGGCTCGACGGCCCGCGCTTGGTCGATCAGCGGCGCTCGCCCATTGGCCCAACTCGAGGTTCGCCCGAGCCGAGTGACCGTCGAGGTCGTGCAGGTATCACGCCTCGAACTCGACTCGCGTCAGCGGTCGATCCAGGTCGATGCGCGCTGGCAAGTTCGAGACGGAACGCTGAACCGCGTAAGCTGGCTGGCCAGCGCCGCTTGGCCCGAGCCACGCGATCGTCAGCCCGACATGACTTGGCAATCGTTCGCGGGACGCGAGCCGTCGCAACAGGTTTGGCTTGCGCTGCTCAACTCGCCGGTCGCTGATTCGCTACGCACCAACTACCGTGTGTCGCTCGGTCAGAGTAGCGGCGAACTCGTCAGTTTCCCCCAGCCCTTGAATGTGCAATCGCGCGAGCATTACGTACTGCTCCCGCAAGCCATTCAACAGCAAAACGTTCATTGGCAGACAACCGATCTGGAGCGGGCTGAGCTGCCGAGCGAATTGAGCGTACCCAGCGACGCGCTCTACACGGTCTATCGCGTGACGGGAGAGAACCCGGCCGCCTTTCACGACCCGACGCGCATCACAAGTTCGCGCGGCGTAATGGCCGCCTCGACGCATTTATATTGGCAAGGAGACCGACGATTCTTGGGACAAACCCGATTCGTGATGACCGCGCGCGATGAGCCTGCACTCCGATTTGGCTTGGGTTCGAATGGCCGATTGATCCACGTCGAGGTCGACCGACAACGAATGGAGCCGCATCGGACCGGTGAATTGCAATGGGAGGTCGACTGTCCTCACGGACCTTTGCCGCATGAATTGATTGTTACGTTTGAGTGCCAAGCAACCGCACCTTGGTTTGCTTGGCAACCGACACATCTGCCAGCTGTCGAGCTCACCAGCCATTCCGTTGAATCCATGACCTGGCAAGTCACCGGCACCGCCGATGCCATGCGAGCCTGGGGGACCGTCGAGCAGCCGTTGACCGAACGTGAATGGGCCCTGTCTCAAGCCGAGACCGAAGCTGGCGTTCTACAGTGGGTTGCCGGCCAAGACGATCTGAAATCGTCGAGTGGTCTGGCTTGGCTCGAACATTGGGCCGACCGCGTGGGGGCCAGTCAGCGACAGGCACAGCAGGCCATCGAGCGCATCAAGAATGTCCCGCCCGCAGACCTCAATCGCCTGCAAAGTTTGCGCAATCGGTTGCAACCGTGGCAGGAGCAGATGGAGGCGGCGAGACAGCTAAGGCCCCTCGCCGAGCCCAGCCTCGACCGCTCGACGATTCTGTTTGCCCGCACCTCGTCCGGAGGCATGCCAACCCTTATGATACAATCGTCGTCGACCTGGATGGCGTATGCGCTACGGTACGCCGCATGGGTAGGGTTGCTGGCCCTCGCCTGGCACTTGCGTCACCATCCGCGGCGGCTCGAAAGCTGGATTGCGTTTATTGTGGATCGTCAATTTATCGCCTTGGCCTTGCTCGGCGCGGCATGGTGGCTCTGCCTGGAGCCAGCATGGTTGGGCGTGGCGATCATGGCGATCGCCGGGCTCTGGCATTGGGAGCAATCCCGCCAGCGCCGCATCGATAACCGTTCACAACTCACTCCCCTCATTGTCAATCGCTAGCGACTGATACGGTACCGGCTCCGCATTATGCAACTGATCAAGGTCGCCGCGGCGGTGCTCAATCAAACGCCGCTCGATTGGCACGGCAATCAACGCCGCATCGCCGAGGCTATTGAGCTTGCCCGCGACGCCGGCGCGCATGTCCTCTGCTTGCCCGAACTGTGTGTCACCGGTTATGGCTGTGAAGATGCGTTTCACGCACCCGGAGTGCATCAGACCGCGCGGACCGTGCTCGCCGAGTTAGCTCCGCTGACACGCGGCATGATCGTCTCACTCGGGCTGCCGCTCCCCTTCCAGCATGGCGTGTTCAATACGGCGTGCCTGGCGGTCGATGGCCGCGTGGTCGGGTTCGTCGCCAAGCGATTCCTGGCCGGCGACGGTATCCATTACGAGCCCCGCTGGTTCAAACCCTGGCCCGCCGGCCACCGCGCCGAGGTCAACTGGCACGGCGAGAGCGTGCCGATCGGCGATTTGGTCTTCGACTGTGGCGGCGTGCGAATTGGTTTCGAGATTTGCGAGGATGCCTGGGTCGCGAACCGTCCTGGCGCCGAGTTGGCGCTCCGCGGCGTCGATGTGATCTTGAACCCGAGCGCCAGTCACTTCGCGTTCGGCAAGTACGAAATCCGTCGCCGTTTTGTGCTCGAAGGCTCGCGCGCGTTCAACGTGAGCTATGTGTACAGCAATCTGCTGGGGAACGAATCGGGACGCGCCATTTACGACGGCGGCGCACTCATCGCCTCCGGTGGAAAATTGCTCGTCGCGGGACCACGCTTCAGCTTTCGCGACGTCGAGGTGTCGGTCGCTCAAGTCGATGTCGCCGACACGCGGATGAAACAGTCGCGCACCGGCAGTTTCGAGCCCGACCTCAGCGCCACGACCGACAATGTCAGCGTCCCGTTCGACTTCGGTCACGGCTCGCTCGAATTGAACACGCCACACATCCCCGACTGGGAGACGGGAAGCGACCTCAAGCATGAAGAATTCGCGCGGGCTGTCAGCCTGGGGCTTTTCGACTACCTGCGCAAGAGCCGATCGCAAGGCTTTGTCGTCTCGTTGAGTGGCGGTGCCGACTCGTCGGCGATTAGCTGTCTCGTCTGGTTGCTCGTGAAATTCGCCCTGCGCGATTTGGACCTGCCGGGCTTGCGTCACAAACTGCGCCACATTGCCGCGCTCGCCGCGGCCCAGTCGCCGGAACAAGTCGTCGGCAAACTGCTGAGCTGCGTTTATCAATCGACCGAGAATAGCTCAGCGACCACGCGCAGCGCGGCACGCGCCGTGGCCGAGGCGATCGGTGCCGAGTTCCTTGAGTTCGATGTCGACGCGCTCGTGAAACGCTATATCGAGATCGTCTCGCAAGCCATCGGCCGGCCGCTCGACTGGCAACAAGACGACCTGGCGCTGCAAAACATTCAAGCCCGGGTCCGCTCTCCGAGTGTGTGGTTGCTGGCCAACTTGCGTGGCGCGTTGCTCGTGTCGACCAGCAATCGCTCGGAAGCCGCCGTTGGCTACGCAACGATGGATGGCGACACTTCGGGCGGGCTAAGCCCCATCGCGGGGATCGACAAGGCTTATCTGCGACAGTGGCTCCGCTGGCTTGAGACTGTCGGGCCCAGCGGCCTCGCGCCAATCAGGGCTCTCTCCGCAGTCAACGTGCAGGCCCCGACCGCCGAGTTGCGGCCGAGCAGCTCGAAGCAGACCGACGAAGACGACCTCATGCCCTACGAATTGCTCGATGCCGTCGAACGCGCCGCCATTCGCGACAAGCTCATGCCTCTCGATGTGTTTCTGCGTGCGCGAGCCGAGTTCCCGCAATACAGTGTCGCGCAGCTCCACACGTGGGTCGAACGCTTCTTTCGCCTCTGGTGTCGCAATCAGTGGAAGCGCGAGCGCTACGCGCCGTGCTTTCATCTCGACGACGAGAATCTCGACCCCAAGACTTGGTGTCGGTTCCCGATCCTGTCGGGCGGATTCGATCGCGAGTTGGCTGAACTCAAGGCGTACGTGCAACAAATCTAATCGTTGGTTTCCTTTCCTTCGCTCGTGTCCCAGGATAACCTCATGCAATTCGCGTCGGCCTTGTCGACCAAGCCCGAGACACCAGACGCCATCGAGGAAGTCTGCCGCGGCATGGCAGGCCGGTTTGAAAGCATTGATCTGGCGGTGCTCTTCGTGTCGCATCAACATGGACCCGATTTCGCCGCGATCGTGCGGGGGGTCCACGAGCGGTTGGGGCCCAAATGCCTGATCGGCTGCACGGGAGAATCGATCGTTGGCCTTGGGCAGGAAGTCGAGGACGCGCCGGCTATCTCGCTCTGGGTGGCTCGGTTGCCCGGCGTGAACTTGAGACCCGTCCGGCTCGAATTCGTCACGACACCTGAGGGGGGCAGCTTCGCTGGCTGGCCCGACTCGGCCCATCACGCGATCGTCGACGACACCGCGCTCTTGTTGTTGGCCGAGCCCTTTAGCTTTCCGGCCGATGGGTTGCTGGAGCGCCTCGGCGAGGACTGGCCCAAGATGCGCGTGTTGGGCGGCATGGCCAGCGGATCCCATGCTCCCGGCCAGAACGTTGTCTTCGTCGGCGATCAGGCCTACAACGCCGGCGCGGTGGGGGTGCTCGTCGATGGCGACGTGCAAATTCGCTCGGTCGTGTCACAAGGCTGCCGGCCGATCGGCCGCACGTTCGTGATCACCAAGGCCGAGCGGAATATGATCCTGGAAATGAGCGGCAAACCGCCATTGGCACAGTTTCAGGAAGTGCTTGAGTCGCTTTCGCCCGAGGAGCACGCCCTGGTGCAGCGCGGGCTGCATGTGGGTCAGGTGATCGACGAGTATCGCGAGACCTTCGAGCGCGGCGACTTTTTGATCCGCAACGTGCTGGGAGCCGACCGCAAGACCGGAGCGATCGCGATCGGCGACTACGCGCAGGTCGGCCGCACGGTGCAATTTCATATCCGCGACGCTCAGAGCGCCGATGAAGACTTGCGGTCGCTGCTCAGCGCGGGAGACGATCCAGCGGCCCAAGGAGCGCTCGTCTTCACCTGCAATGGACGGGGCACGCGGTTGTTCGATGCGCCGCATCATGACGCCCGGGTGATCGGCGAGCAGTGCGGAGAAATCCCGCTCGCCGGCTTTTTTGCCCAAGGAGAGATCGGCCCCGTCGGAGGGCGAAATTTCCTCCACGGATTTACCGCCAGCGTCGCCTTGTTCCAACGCAAGACGTGAGCGAGGAGCGACACAAGCCCGACTAACGCACCAAACTCTCCGTGCGATCGATATTCGCCGCGGGGGCGACGCCGCGCAGCTCCTTGGGGAGCGCGAAGTGGACTTCCTCCTCTCGAACGCTGCAATGCTCGACCGAGGCACCAAAGCGTTTCTTCAGAAACTCGACGCAATCTTGCACCACCAGTTCCGGGGCGCTGGCTCCGGCCGTGACCAAAACCGTTTCATCCCCTTTGAACCAGTTCAGATCGATATCGGCCGCGCCGTCGATGAGATATGCCGGAATGCCGTTCTCGCGCGACAACTCGGCCAGCCGTTGGCTATTCGAGCTGTTCTGGCTGCCGAGCACGAGCACGACATGCGCCTCTTGCGAGAGCAGCTTGACCGCCTCTTGCCGATTCTGCGTGGCGTAGCAGATATCTTCCTTGGGTGGATTGGCAATTTGAGGGTACCGTAGCCGCAGCCGGGCAATGATCCGATTAGCGTCGTCGACCGAGAGCGTCGTCTGTGTCAGATACGCCAATTTTGCCGTGTCGCTCAGTGTGAGCCGATCGACATCCTCGGGCGTTTCGACCAACACGATCGCGTGAGGAGCCTCGCCCATCGTGCCGATGACCTCGTCGTGGCCATCGTGGCCAATCAGGATGATCGTGTACCCCTCGGCGGCGTACTTGATGGCTTCGAGATGCACCTTGGTGACGAGCGGGCAGGTGGCGTCGATCGTCCGCAGCTTGCGCTGACTGCTGATCCGTCGCACCTCGGGGGCGACACCGTGGGCCGAGTACATGAGCCAAGCCCCTTCGGGGACCTCTTCGAGGGTGTCGACGAACACGGCCCCTTTGCGGCGAAAATGATCGACTACATATTGATTGTGGACAATTTCGTGATACACGTACAACGGCGTGCCATACAGGCGGATCGCGAGTTCCAGGCTCTCGATCGCCATGTTGACGCCGGCACAAAATCCGCGCGGATTGGCTAGAATGATGCGCATCGCACTTTGCCTCGGGGTGATCGACTCATCATAATGTTCGCCAGTCGAATCGAGTAGGGCCCCCGACGTGCCGAGTGAGCGTGAATATCTCGCGAGACCAACCGCTGAATAGGGACGTGCCGGCGACTGGTTCGCCGCCTGCGCCCCCGTCGCTTGCCGAGAGCCGCGCTTACTGCGCACAATTGGCCCGGCGACATTATGAGAACTTTACGGTCGCTAGCTGGCTGCTTCCTCGTAAGTTGCGGCCGCATTTTTATCATATCTATGCCTATTGTCGCACGGCCGACGACTTGGCCGACGAGATCGGCGACCCCGCGCGGAGCCTGCAACTGCTCGATGATTGGCAGCGGCAGTTGCTCGACTGCCACGCCGGACAGGCACGGCACCCGGTGTTTGTGGCGCTACATGAAACCATCGCCGAGTTCGGCATTCCCGAGCAACCATTTCTGGATCTGCTCACGGCTTTTCGCCAGGATCAGCGTGTGTCGCACTACGAGACCTTCGACGAACTGCTCGGCTACTGTCGCAACTCGGCCAACCCCGTCGGGCGATTGGTGCTGTACCTGGGACGCTGTCACGACGAGGAACATGCCGCGCTGTCGGACCAAGTTTGCACGGGTTTGCAACTCGTGAACTTCTGGCAAGACGTGGCGCGCGATTACGACATCGGGCGAATCTATCTGCCCCAGGAAACTCTGCGGCAGTTCGACTGCGACGAGCGACCGTGGCGCAATCGTCGCGCTACGCCCGAGTTCCGCGCGGCCCTGGCATTTGAAGTTGACCGGGCCGAGGGATATTTGCGGCGCGGCTTGCCGCTGGTGAAGCTTGTCCCGGCGTTTCTGGCAGCCGACATCCAGTTGTTCATCGATGGTGGACTGGCGATCGCCCGACACGTGCGTCGACTGGACTACGATGTGTGGTCGCAAAGGCCGCGGGTGGGCCGATGGGAGCAAGTCGCGCTGTTGGCTCGATATCTCACTCGGCGCTATCTCGGTGGGCGAGGGCCAGCCGGATGAACGATCCAATCGAAGCCAGCTACGCTGAGTGCCGACGTTACACACGCCGCGCAGCCACCAATTTTTATCTGTCTTTTTTGCTGCTCCCCCGCGCCAAGCGGAACGCGATGTGTGCGCTGCACGCTTTTCTACGGCAGACAGACAATCTTGGCGACGACGACGCCCCGAGCGACGTGCGCCGCGTGCGGCTTGAGGCCTGGCGGCAGACACTCGACCGCGCGCTGCAAGGACGGTTCGAATCACCGCTGCTGCCCGCACTCATCGACACGCTTCGGCGATTCCAGATTCCGAGCGCGTATCTATACACACTCCTCGACGGCGTGCTGGCCGACCAGCAGGCACAGACATTTGAGACCTGGGAAGAACTGACCGCGTACTGCTACCAAGTGGCCGGCGTGGTGGGCTTGTCGTGCCTTCATATCTGGAACGAGCAGGAACCCTCCGCCGAGTTACAAACGCTGGCGATCGCCTGTGGTCAAGCCTTTCAATTGACGAACATCCTGCGCGATCTGCGCGAGGATGCCCTGGCCGGGCGTGTGTATTTACCTCAGGCCGACCTGCGGCAGTTCAACGTGCAATGCGACGATTGGGTCGCGAGCCGATCGGATGATCGCTTTCGAGCCTTGATGCGTTTCGAGATCGATCGAGCCGAGCAACTTTATGAACAAGCCGCGGCAATCGCCGCGAGCCTCAAGCAGGACGGGCGACGCTCGTTCGGCGCGATGTTCGGTATTTATCGACAGTTGCTCCGCGAAATTGACCTGCGCACGGATGAGGTGCTGGTGCGACGCATTCGCGTGCCACAATGGCGCAAGCTGAGCATTGCCGCGCAGAGCGTGTGGGACGCGTGGAGCACGTTGCCCTGGAGAGCACTCTGATGACGAGCGTGCAGAGTGGCCCGGCGGTCGCGGTCGTCGGCGGCGGCTTGGCCGGGCTGGCGTCAGCAGTGGCGCTCGTCGAACACGGCGTGCGTGTCGACCTATTCGAGGCGCGGCGGCAACTCGGCGGTAGGGCAGCCAGCTTTCGCGACCCGACGACGGGCGAGTTGGTCGACTATTGCCAGCATGTGAGCCTCGGCTGCTGCACAAATCTGGCCGACTTCTGTCGTCGGCTCGCCGTGAGCGATCGGTTCAAATGGCTCGATCGATTGCATTTCTTCACTGCCAATGGCGATCGCTACGATTTTGCGCCCACGCGCTGGCTGCCCACGCCGTTGCATTTACTCGCACCGCTGTGGAACTTGAAGTACCTCGGCGTGTCGCAGCGCCTGCAAATCCTTCGCACGCTGGTCAAACTGGCGCGGTGGCAGTCGCGCGACGGCCATGTGCCGACGGTCGAGACCTGGCTCCGAGCGCAAGGGCACACGGCCGCGACAATCGATGGCTTTTGGAACGTGATCTTGAACAGCGCACTCGGAGAGACGATCGATCGCGCTTCGTTACGTGCGGCGCAGAAAGTGTTCGCTGACGGTTTCCTACGGCATCGAGACTCGTATCAGGTGGCGGTCCCCATCGAGCCGCTCTCGGAATTGTTCGGCCGACGCGCCCAGCAATGGCTCATCGAGCACGGCTCGCGGGTATACCTGGGACAGGCGGTCGAGGCGGTGGAGGTCGATGAACACGGACAATTCACGCTGCGCGGGGTGAAGGACTCGCCGCGTTATGCCAGGGTCGTAGCGGCTGTCGCCTGGCGGCACATCAAGCCCCTCGTGGGGCATCTGCTACCTGAACTGAAGGTGGTTGAGCAATTTGAGTCAGCCCCGATCACGGGCGTGCATCTCTGGTTCGATCGGCCGATCATGTCGCTCGATCACGCGGTCTTGGTTGGCACACTCAGCCAATGGGTGTTTCATCACCCAGGGCCAACCCATCAGCAAGCCGGACATTACTATCAGGTTGTGATTAGCGCGTCGTACGCGCTCGCCGAGATGACGCGCGACGCCGTGGTGCAGCGTGTTGTCGGAGAACTGCAAGGCATCTGGCCCGAGGCGGGCGAGGCGCGATTGCTAGCCGCGCGCGTGGTCACCGATCCGCACGCGGTGTTCTCGCCGCGGGTCGAGACGGAAGACTTGCGCCCCGTTCAGCCGTCGAGCGTGCCGGGACTGGCGCTGGCCGGCGACTGGACGAGCACCGACTGGCCGGCGACGATGGAAGGGGCCGTTCGCAGCGGCTACTTGTCGGCCGAGGCCATTTTGGAATCGCTTGGACAACCCTCGAAGGTGCTCGTTGAACCATTGCCCGCTGGGGACTTATCGAGGCGATTGAAGCTTGTGCGTGAGTGATATCACAAGCATTGACGGCGTCGCTCGATGAAGCACGTGGATTGACTCAACGCGCCGGAAGATTTGGCCGATGGTGGTCTAATGAGTCATCGAAATAGGTGAGTTCTCGCGGTCCACGAGCCAAATCAGGGGAGCGTTGAAAATGGGATTCATTGCCGAGTTCAAAGAGTTCGCCATGAAGGGGAACGTCATCGACATGGCCGTCGGTGTCGTGATTGGTGGCGCGTTTGGCAAAGTGGTCACGTCGCTGGTCGACAACGTGATCATGCCGCCGATAGGCATGCTGATGGGGCAAGTCGATTTCAAGAGCTTGGCCGTCGAGTTGACCGCGGCTGGTGCCGATGGCAAGCCTGTCAAGCTGGCCTACGGCATGTTCATCAACAGCGTGATTGATTTCACGTTGGTCGCGTTGTCGATTTTCATCGTCATCAAGTGGATGAACACGATGAACCGCAAGTTTGCCGAATTGGCTCAGCACACGAAGTCGTTGACCGGCGGCAGCTAGCCGGTGATCCCTGAGCTAACGTGCGGCGGCAAAGACTACGAACCGTTGCCGTGCTGCTGCTCGATCTGACTGATCTTTTCGACGCGTCGCGCGTGACGGCCCCCTTCGAAATCGGTCTTGAGCCAGATATCGACCATGCGATCGATGAGCCGTTCGCCGAGCATGTCGGCCGACAGGCAGAGCACGTTCAAGTCGTTGTGACGTCGGCTCATTTCGGCCGTCAAGTCGTCGTGGCACGGCGCGGCGCGCACACCGGGGAACTTATTGGCGGCGATGCACATGCCAATGCCCGTGCCACAAATCAGGATGCCGCGATCGACTTCGCCTTTGCTGACCCGATCGGCGACCGACGCGGCGACGTCGGGGTAATCGACCGATTCGAGCGAGACCGGCCCGGCATCGACCACATCTTGGTTGAGATTGCGGAGCAACTCGATGATTCGTTCTTTGACGCTATATCCGCGATGATCACTGCCAACGGCGATCCGCATCGTTCGGGGTCCTAAACCAAGGTTAAAAAAGTTTGTCTCAACGCTTCAGGTTCTCGATGGGCAATTCTTGCACCCAACTCTCCAGCTCTCGGCGAATTTGTGCCGCGCAGGCGCGATACACGTCCGCCGACCCACCGACCGGGTCATGCACGTCGGCTCCGTCGCGACAGACGCTGCGCAGCCGATCCGCCGCGCCGGGCCATTGGTTCAGAATCACCTGTTGGTGCGAACGAGTCATGGCCAGTATCCAGTCGGCGTGCTTGATCAGCGGCTCGCTCAACGGTTGACTTTCGTGGTTGGCGATGTCGATCTCCATGCTTCGCATGACCTGCACCGCTTCACGACTGGCGGGGCTTCCCATCATGGCGGCGGTGCCTGCCGATACGATTCGGATGCCGCGGTCCTCGACGTCGCTGGGGCTGCACCCCAGCCGCTCGGCGACCAATTGCCGAAAGACCCCTTCGGCCATGGGGCTGCGGCAGGTGTTTCCGGTACAGACGAATAAGACCAGCATGCTCGATAACCGCTTAAGGGTTTGCTCCGACACGACGCCACTCTGCACGACTTGATAGTGTTGTTGGGTTACCTGCACGGCGGTGGGCAACTGGCGATAGCGGGTCGTGCCGTCGTCAATCACCATCGCAGCATCGCCGGCGAACTGCTCGATCACTGCTTGGGCCGTGACGGCCGGCATCGCCGCGCCGCGCGCCGCACTCGCGACAACCAGCGGCCCGGCCGAAAGTCGCATCACATCCTGAATCACCGCATGTGCCGGCACGCACAGCCCCAGCACGCCGTCGGCATCCACGGTTCCTTGCACCTTGACAGGCAGTTGCGTCAACAGGCTGTCTCGATGTTGGTTGTCAACGTAAAGCATGATCGGGCCGGGCCAGCAGCGCCGCGCAAAGCGCTTCCCGAGCGGACACATGTCGGGCGCATAATCATAAGCGTCTTCCGTCCCTTTGACGGCCAGGGTCAGACGATGTTTCGTGATCCAATTATTTTCAGACTCGGTGACCGGCGCGGTCGCGCGCGCTAATCGTTCGACCGCCGCGACGTTCAATCCGCTGGCGGCGAGCACGTAGACCGTCTCGGTCGGAAAGGCCACCAACTTCCCTTCGACGAGCGCTTGGACGGCACGGTGAATCACATCACGTGGTTCATCGACGCCGCGCAAATCAATAACCAAGGGAGCCATGCCGAACTACCGAGCCAAAAGGTCAGCCCGGCAGCGCAAACACGTCGTTCCCAACCCGAGTGCGTCCAACGGACGACTCTGTCCGGATCGAAATGCTGCCGACTGGTATGCTACTTTACCGGTCGTTTCAGGGTCGGGTCAAGCGTCTATGGGCAATAAGTCGCCCTTGCCCAGGCAGATTAAGTTGCAAAACAGTAATACTTTGCGCCATTTTAACACGATTGCGCTTCGCCCCGTGCTCTGGCATCAGCAGAGGTTATTTTGAAGCGGCCATGCGCGCTTCGGTCCGGGCAATGGCCTCGTCGTACACGGCCAATACCCGCTGCCGCTCACCGTCGTCGGCAAACTTGCCTCCGGCATGGATAATCCGTCGATGATCGCGCATTTCTTCGAGCAACCCCTCGACCGTCGGGCGATCAAAGACGCTCCGTCCGTTGAGCGTGACATAGATCGCGCTCGTATGTGCGAACAACGGGTTGCCGAGCTCATTCTTCGGAAAGTCGGCACGCTGCTCAGCGTCACCTTTCCACGGCGGCGGGGGCGTACGCAGGGCAAACCAACACGGTTCTTCGATGGACACTTCGATCTCACCCTCGGCGGTGAAATGTCCCGGTTGCTGAACGGTTTTTAGTTGCTGAATCACTTCGCCGTTGCGGATGACTTCCAGGTGCTCGAAGTCGGTGCGACCCATGCCCCGCGCGACGACCTTGACCTTGCGGGCGACATCAAGCGCCAGGGTCGCACCGATCGCCGCGCCGTCGACGGTCAGTTCCAGCAGAGTCCCATTCGTAATGGTTGAGCGACCGGCCACGAGCTGATCGAGCCATTGTTGAGTCGAGGGACGCGTTGTGCTCGGCACGTACACGCGCGAAAAATCATACTGAAACCAATCGGTACCGGTCGAGAACGGAACTTTAATGCCCGCGTTGAGATAACGATAAAAACTGTGTCGGTAGCTGCCGTGCAATCCGCCGTCGAAAATGTTATTGGCCTGCAAGCGGCCGAGCACCCAGTTGGGAATGTCCTCGTAGCCCCATTGATCATGGCACCAGATGACGGTCGCCCCCAACGCGCGTGAGCGATCGATGCCGCGTTGCAGCGGCACGCTGTCGGTCCCGGTCTTCATAATGCCAGGGCCGATGCTTACAGGCTGAATCAACTCCGGCAAACCGAGCAGCATGACGTGTCCGAAGCCTTGTCCCCAGCCGGTGAAATTGTGTCGATGCTCTTCACCCCAGCCGATCGGCAATCGCGGCGTACTCAGCCGTTGCAGATCGTCTTTGGAGTATTGATTGCTCACGTAGTCGCGATCTTCTTCGGCCCGTTCGAGATACGAGACGAACAACACGGCGAGACCGTCGGCAGCGGGAATCTCGCGGATGTAGCGATCGGCGTCGGGGCGTGAAATTTTTCGCAGGTGCAAATGCGTGTTGCCGGCGTATAGGCCGCGCTGCTCGGCATGATAGAAGCGTGTGAGGGGCACGCGCAGCTCACGTGTTGTTCCGGCGACAACGTCAAGCGTGTGCTCGGCCCTGAGGGTCTCAATGCCGTGTAACGCCTGTAACTTGTATCGGCCCTCGGGCACGCTCAAGGTTGCCCCTTCATGGCGCACGACGTACCAGTCGTGGATGGGTCCCGTGGCGTCGAGCCCCAAGCCGCGCGGCAGTAATCCGGCAAGGCGTTGCACTTCGCCCTGTTCGTTGCGCAACGTGACAAGCCCCGGCAACAGCTGTTGTGTCGCCCCATCGACAAGTTTCAAGTGGATTTCGCCCAGCTTTTGCTCAGGCGATTGAGTCCAGTAGATCGTCCCTGCGACGAGTAGTGTGATCAATTGTAGTACCGCACGCATGAAAATTCGCTCCAGTGAGATGACTCGGCGAGGGTCGTATTATCAAACGGGCCGTGAAGAGACTCAAGCATAATCGATCCTCTCGTCGTGGATGGAACGGCCCCCCTTCTCCGCCGGCATTTTGTTAGACGCTCATCATTACTTCCGTGGATTCGCGTTCATTTCCGGCCTTTCCTCTCCCTTGCATCCGCTTCACCTTTCACAAGCTTGAACCTTGGAGAGTGGCTCCCTACACTGGCAACGTGTACCGAGGTGCCGATGGATTCTGCTCTATTCCTTCTATCTCGCCGAGCTTTCATGCACTCGTCTCGACTCATTCGACCTCTATTGATTTTATCGTGTTTCTTGTGGGTTTCGTCACTCTGGGCTCAGGCCGATCGCTTTGGCGGACACATTAAAAATACCGACCCACTCACGGCCGCCGAGCAACTCAAAAAGTTTCATCTGCCGCCAGGGTTCGAGATCCAACTCGTCGCCGCCGAGCCTGAGGTGCGCAAGCCCATCAACATCGCGTTCGACGCACAGGGCCGGCTCTACGCGACACAATCGACCGAGTATCCGCACCCGAACTTTGATGAGACCCAATCCAAAGACTGCGTGAGCCGTTATGAGATCGACTCGGCCACCGGCCGGGCCAAGAGCGCCAAGCAAGTCGTCAGCGGCTTGACGATTCCGATCGGCATCACGCCGATCCCGGTCTCGGCGACGCAAAATGACCTGCTCGTGTTCAGCATTCCCAACTTGTATCGCTGGCGCGACACCGATGGCGATGGCGTGTATGACAAGAAGCAAGCGATCCTCACCGGCTTTGGGCAAAAAGACACGCACGGCTTGGTGAACGGGCTCACCTACTGGATCGACGGTTGGGTCTACGCCTGCCACGGCTTTTCGAACGAGTCGGACGTGACCGGCACCGACGGCTCGAAGATCAAGATGCAGTCGGGGAACACGTTTCGCTTCAAGCCCGACGGCTCACGCCTCGAACAGTTCACCTGGGGACAGGTCAACCCGTTCGGCATGGCCTTCGACCCGTATGGGAACATTTTCACGGCCGACTGCCACACGCTGCCGGCGTATCAAATCCTCCGGGGGGCATACTACCCGAGCTTTGGCAAGCCGCACGATGGACTCGGCTACGGGCCCGCGATGATGAAGCATCAGCATGGCTCTACTGGCATCTCGGGCATCGTGTACTATGAAGCCGATCAATTCCCTGCCGAGTATCGCGGCTCGCTCTTTATCGGCAACCCGATCACGGCTCGCGTCAATCACGACAAGCTCAAATGGCATGGCTCCACGCCCGAGGCGATCGAGCAGCCCGACTTTATTGTGTGCGACGACCCGTGGTTTCGCCCGGTCGATTTGAAGCTTGGCCCGGACGGCGCTCTGTACATCGCCGACTTCTACAACCGGATCATCGGTCACTACGAGGTGCCGCTCGATCATCCGCAACGTGACCGAGAGCGCGGCCGCATCTGGCGCGTGGTATACAACGGGAAAGGGGCCAAGCCCGCGGAGCTGGTTAAAGTTAGCCCACACTTGAACCAGCGGGTCAACATCGATTCGTCCCTAACAAAAACGCATCGCTTGAAATCGTTGGCCGAGCAACCCATGAACGAATGGGTTGATGCGACCTATGAGAATGTTCGAGCAGCGTTGGCTGAATCGTCGGCCTTTGTCGTTCGCGCTGCGGCAGATGCCCTGGGGCGTCATCCGGCGAAGGAGAACCTTGCGCCACTGATCGCGGCTTGGAGTCGCACGCCGGCCGAGGACACGCACTTGATCCATACGATTCGCATGGCGCTGCGCGATCATCTGCTCGTCGAGGGAATGTACGAGTCCCTCACGTCGATCTGCGAGGGGAATGCGGAATTGTTGCACCGAGGAGCGGATATCAGCTTGGGTGTCCGCACGCCGCACGCGGCTCCGTTTTTGCTCGGTTACTTGCAGCAGGCCCAACAACCGCAGCTCGATATTGCGGCGGCGGTTGAGCATGTTGTGCGTTACACGGCCAGCGACAAATTGCCAAGCGTATGGAGCGCCCTGCCGGTGGTTCCAAAGCGTTCGGCCAGCGATGCGTCAACCGTGCTCCGCGCTGCGCATCGCGGCTTGCAAGCCCGAGGTGTCGCGATACCTCAGCCACTTGTCGAGTGGATCGAGAACACCGCAGCCGCCGATTTGCAGTCAACGAATGTCGATCGCGTGAAGGCCGGCCTCGAACTGGTCCGCGATCTGAAATGGAAACCCCAACAACCGCGAGTCACGGAGCTCGTTGCGGTTGCGTCACCTCATGCAAGTTTGCGCGTCACGGCAGTCGAGGCCCTCGTGGCCTGCGACAGCGTCGGCTCGCTCGATACGCTCAGCCAATTGTTGTCCGTGGGCGAACAGGACCCCGCCGTTCGCGCAAAGGTGCTGCAATTGCTCGGCGGGATCAATCACGACAAGGCCCGTGAGTTGCTGCTGCAACAGTTACTCGCTGCCCCAGAGAAGCTGCAACTCAACATCGCCAATGCGCTGCTGGGCACGCCGCCTGGGAACGAGTTATTGCTCAAGTCGATCGAGGCGGGCAAAGCGGCCAGTTGGCTCCTGACCGATGCGAACGTCGTCCGTCGCCTGCGTTCAGCCAAACGGCCCGAAGGAGACACGCGAATTGACAAGCTGCTTGTGTCGATGCCCAAGCGCGACGACCGGTTGGCGACCGTGATCGAGGCTCGTCGCATAGGTTGGTCGGCCGCGACAGGAGACATCACGCTTGGTCTAGCGGTGTTCAAGAAAACCTGCGCCGCGTGTCACAAGGTCGGCGGCGAAGGGACCAAGATTGGGCCTGAGCTTGACGGCATCGGCCTGCGCGGCGTCGATCGGGTGCTGGAAGACGTGCTGGATCCCAATCGGGTCGTCGATCAGGCCTTTCGAGCCACGCAACTTGTGACCAAAGACGGCCGTATCCTGCTGGGGCTCGTCTTGCGCCGCGAGGGTGAAGTGATCGTGCTCGCCGATCAGCAAGGCAAGGAGCAGCGCATACCGCAGAGCGACATTGATGAGCAGGCTTCGCTCCCGATGTCACCCATGCCCGCCAATGTGGCCGAGCAAATGCCCGAGGCCGACTTTTATCATCTGCTGGCCTTTTTGTTGCGGCAACAGCAACGGCCGTTGGGAAAGTAGCGCGGCAGCGATTCATTGAGATGGAGAGCATGCCCACGCGGACGTGAGCATGGCACCCGATTGGATCGGTACAAAAAAGCGACGCCGCCAGGGTAACCCAGCGGCGTCGCTCAATATTCCAGCGAAGACCAGGACGCACGAAGCACTTTAGCCGGCAAGTTTACGGCTCGTCGGCGGGTTCCTCTTCGTCTTCATCGTCGTCCCAATCGTCGTCGTCGTCATCGTCATCATCGTCATCGTCGTCGTCATCGTCTTCGTCTTCATCATCGTCCTCGTCGTCGTCGACTTCTTCCCAGTCGTCGTCGTCGAAGTCATCATCGAATTCGTCGTCTTCTTCCTCATCGTCCTCGTCATCATCGAGGTCGTCGTCCTCGTCATCCTCGAGGTCGTCATCGTCTTCTTCTTCCTCCAGGTCGTCATCCTCGTCGATTGCGCGCTCCGAGAGCGCAAGCAGGCGACGCTGCTCCTCGTGAATCTCAGCAATGGCGGGATACTCAGCGAAGGCGATTCTCACGTCAGACTCCTCAATGACTCCGGGTGGCAATGTGTATTGGGCTGCACGTCGGTGACGGGCTCTAAGGGTGAATCGATATTCGCGAGCGGCACAGGACCGCTCGCTCGAAGATATTCAGCCCGAGGCAAGTCATCGAGATGCCGCAAGCCAAAGACCTGTAAAAAACGCTTCGTCGTTCCATACAAAAAAGGCCGGCCAAGCTCATCGGAACGACCGACGATTTTGACCAAATCTCGTTCCATCAACTGCCGCAGCATTTCGCCGCACTGCACGCCGCGAATCGACTCGATCGTCGCCCGCAACACGGGTTGACGATACGCGATCACGGCCATCGTTTCCAGTGCGGGAGATGACAAGCGGGTTTCGACAATCGACTGGTGCAACCGCCGCAGCCAACCGCCAAACTGGCGACGGCTGAGCAATTGAAATCCTCCGGCAACCTCCTCGACCCGAAACGCATAGCCACGCTGATCGTAGCACTGGTTCAGGCGGCGAGTTAATGTACGCGCTTCCGTGGCATCCGCCAAGCGGGCAAACTGTGCAATTTTCCGCAGACTCAAGGGCTCATTCGCCAGAAACAATACGGCTTCGAGCTGAGCCAATCGGTCGTCCCGTGTTGGCTTGGATTCCATCGGTGGAATCGGCACAGACGGACCAGACAATTTAGGCGCAGAAGGCAATTTTAGCTTGGTTGCCCCCCATTGGGCATTGGTGACCAAACGGTGCTCGTAACGCGTCGATGGGCTGCGGAGCACACGCCCCAGCGGAGCCGGTTTGCTTGCCATAAGTCCCACCAGCGTAGTGATTTGATCGTGGTCTTGGCAAGAGGCAATTTCGCTGCTTGGGGTAACATTCGAGACGGTTCGAGAAGGCGAACAAGCCGCGAATTTTGCCCGAGCGACCTATTGTACGCCTTTCCGCCACGCCTCAACCTGTTGCAAAACTTTTTGCATCGCTTGCGTGGCCTCGACGTCGGTCGCCTCAAAATGACGCTCGAAGCCGGGAGAATGGGGCAGCGCCATCTTGCAGTGGAAGCGGAATTGGTCCCCCTTAGGACCCGATGCTTCCAGCACGTAATAAGTCGCGCCGAGCTCGCGCAACCGCTGCTGAGTGTGTGTGAACCAGTCGGTCCGCAGCTCGGGTTCGCCGCCAACCGGGCCGTGACTGCCGCCTGCGTAAATCATCGTTGCAGGGGGAGCCGTCGGAGGCGACACGGCGGGTGTCAGGGGTGAGGGGCGAGTTTGCGGAGGTGGGAGTTGCAGATCGGCTCTTTGAATCGTGGGTTCGGCGGCCGTGTGAGCGGTTTCACTCGCAAGTCGGACATGCGGATCCGGCCGAATCCTCGGCAGTGGTGGCAATGGCTCGACGGAGGTCGCCAAAGCCGGTGGATTCCGCGCGGGGATCGAGGGCACCAAACTGCCTCGCGCTGGAGCGGCGCTGACCATCGTCGTCGGAGCAGCCGAGGATGGCAGTGTGGGTAACGACTTCGTGATGCTATCTCGTGCCACGCCTGGAGCAGCCGCGTCCGGAGAAGCCATCGTGTTTGGCGCGGTCCCGGTGAGAGCCGCACCTAGCAGCGTCGTATCCTGCTTTTGCTTTGCAGTCGACGACGATTTACTGGCTGGAGAACTCAGTTTCTTGGCCGGGGCTGGATAAATCAGTTTCGAGAACGTCGTTCCGAAGATCGCGCACAACGGAACGAGAATCATGCACCCGCCGATCACCGCCGAGCGCCACCTCGTCGAGCGAGGTCCATCCATATCAGTTGGGTCAGCCATGTCGATGATTGCTGTCTAAACGAGGCGCGCAACGATAATGCCCATCGCCGGGTACGACGACGCGGGGCGGGATCATACGTCAGCCGCGCACCGCGAACAATGTCAGCTCGACGACTCAAATGGAACGCCAGCGGTGCTAGCAAAACTCGCGTCGCGCCTCGCTCGAACTCGTCTTTGTGAATTGAAGTGCAGCCATTACACTGCTGGCGCGAAAATACTTTCGTCGGGCAATCCGTCAAGGTTTGCTCTGATCGGAAGCGCACCCCACTGAGTCATGGTGGCAAGGAGGCTACCCATGTCGGACCGGCCCTTTCGTTTTATCCACGCCGGTGATTTTCATCTCGAACGGCCCTTGTATGGCCTGAGCGAGGTGCCAGACCACCTGCGCGATCTGTTGGTCGACGCGCCCTACCGCGCCGCGCAGCGCGTGTTCGACACCGCCTTGAGCGCCTCGGTCGACTTCGTCGTGCTCTGTGGCGATCTGCTCAACGTCGATCTAACCGGCGTGCGTGGGCCGCTATTTCTGATCCAACAATTCCAACGCCTGGCGGCGCAGAACATTCAAGTCTACTGGGTCGCCGGACAAATCGACGCCCCCGACACCTGGGCGAAAACCTATCCGCTCCCCAACAATGTGCATGTCTTCTCGCGCACTCGACCTGACGAGTTGACCGTCGAGCGCAACGGCGTGTCGTTGGCGCAAATCACCGGCCTTTCTTACGCGCGGCGCCAACGCATCCGCAGTGACGAATTCTGGCCATCGGCCGACGGACAGTTCATGATCGTCGCCACGCATGGCGAAATCGAACTCGACGGCATCGCGCAACGCGGCATCAACTACTGGGCGCTCGGCGCGTTGCATGAACGGGCCACGCCGGTCATGAACCCCACGGTGGTCCACTACCCTGGCACGCCGCAAGGACGCTGTCCGAGCGAGCACGGAGCGCACGGCTGCACGCTCGTCGACGTGGTGCCGGGCGTCACCCCACGATTGCAATTCTTTCCGACCGATGTCGTCCGCTTCGTACCCCAACGCTTGCTGGTCGACGCCAACTCGACCCGCGAGCAGTTGCAGAAACAAATCGAACAGAAGATTGACGAGTTAACCGCGGCGCAAGGCAACGTCGACCTGCTGGTCGAATGGTTCATCGGCGGCCACGGCCCGCTCCTCCAGCAATTACGGGGCGCCTGGGGGCGAGAACTGCTCACCCGGTTGCGACAAATTCACGGTCGCCGCACCCCCAGCGTCTGGAGCATCGAACTCGATGTGCAACCCGACAGCTCGCTCGGCGCCGAACTGCTCGATCAAGACACGTTGCTCGGCGAGTACATGCGGGCCATCGAACGGCATCTGACCGGCAAGACCAACGAACACGACAGCGATTTATCCATTGAGCCGTACCTGGGCGTCCATGCGGAGAGCAGCGCCATCACGGCGCTGCTGAATCTGTCGCAGGGCGAAACGCGCGAGCGCGTGCTACGCGAAGCGGCCGTGATGGGAACCGACCTCTTGAGTGGAGAGCGGAGCTAATGAAGATCAAAGACCTGCACATCGATGGCTTCGGGGTCTGGAACGACCTCAAGCTCGCCGAGCTCAACGAGCGGATCACCGTGTTCTACGGCCCGAACGAAGCGGGCAAGACCACACTGTTGCAATTCATCCGCGCCATGCTCTACGGCTTCTCGCCTCCGCGTCGACAGCGTTATTTGCCGCCGCTACGTGGTGGCCGACCGGGCGGCGCTCTCACCGTGCTCAGCCCGCAAGGGGTCTACACGCTCGATCGTCACGACGACTCGCCGGCCGCCATCCCGCTGGGACTCGCGCGCTTGTTGGCGGAAAATGGCCAAGCGCAGCATGAGCAATTACTCAAAGCGGTGCTCGGTGGCGTCGACGAGCCAATCTACAACAACGTCTTCGCCGTCGGCCTGCGCGAGATTCAAGAACTCGGCTTGCTCGAAGACACCGCCGCGGCCGAGTTGCTCTACAAGCTGTCGACCGGCATGGACCGCGTCTCGCTCGTCGACGTGACCCGCGATATCACGTCGAGCCGCACGTCGCTGTTGTCAACCGACGATCGCCCCTCGCAAATCACCACGCTGCTTCAGCGACGCGAGCAGTTGCAGGCCGAGATCGACACATTGCACGAGTCCACCGCGCAATACACGCGGCTGCTCGCGCAGCGCGAGCAGCTTGACGACGACGTCGCCCGTGCCGAGGCCCAGCAGCAGCAACTCGATCGTCAATCGCGATTGCTCGACATTGCCATCGCCGTGCGCGACAAGTGGCAGAACCGCACCGACGTGGAAAATCAACTCACGTCGCTCGCCCAGGTCAAACGTCTGCCGCATGGCCTGGCCGAGGCGGTCGAACGCCTGAACGCCAAGCTCGCCGAGCACCGCCGTCACGCCGACGAACATCGCGCGCAGCGTCGAAAAATCAAAGACGAACTCGCCAAGCTCACCATCAACGAAGTCTTTTGGCGCCGCGTGCCCCATGTCCAGACGCTGCTCGACCAGCAGCAATGGCTCACCAAGATCGAAGAAGAGCAACGTACCCTCGAGGCCGATGGGCACACAATCGAACGCGAACTCGCCGCGAGCCGACACAAGGTCGCCGAGCACCCAACGGTCAAGATTGGCGGGACGACCGTTTCGGCGGAAGGCTGGGCGGTGGTGTTGCCCGCCGCGCGCAATCTGAGCAAGGCACTGCGACGTGCCCGACATGCCGAGGAAGCGGTCCGACGGATTGAAAACCACGCCGAGACCGTTGGCGACGACGTGCAACTCGCGTTGGCTCGCGTGCAAGAGTCGAGCCTTCCCCGGGCGATCGAAAAGGCCGGCCAGAACGTCGGTTTGTTGCGCCGCCGTGTTCAGCTCGAAGAACGCATCGAGCAGCTCAAGCGACATCACCTCGAGTTGCTCGACGACAGCCACGGCTTACTCGACCGGCAACTGCTGCCTCCCGGTTGGCTCGCCGTGCTCGGTGGCGTGTTTGCCGCAGGCATCTCGATGGCCTTCATGGGCGTGTTCTTTCCGAGCGCCAGCAGCACCGGTTGGTACCTGGTGATGGGCATGATTGGTGTCTTCGGCTCATTGCTGATCAAACGCGGCCTGGAGCACACCGCCGCCTCACAATTCGCCGATGCGCAGCGTGAGATCGGCTTGGTGGAGTCGCAACTCAACGAGGCCAAGGCCGAACGCGATCAACTGGAGACGCAGTTGCCGCACTCGGTCGGCTCCCCGGCCACACGACTGAAAACCGCCGAGGCTGAGTTGGCGCAACTCGAGCAACTGCTGGGGGTCGAGTCACAGCGGAAAGTGGCTCGGCAAGAAGTCGAGAATGCCAAGCAAGAGGCTCGCACCGCCAACGAGGCCAGCGAGGCAGCCCGCCGCCGCTGGAAACAAGCCCTGCAAAACGCCGGGCTGCCCGCCACCATCACGATGACGCAGCTCAAAGACCTCCGCAACGTCAAGCCGCGCGACAACAGCACCGACGAGTTGACCCGCAAGCTCGAACGCCGACGCCACGAACTGGCTGAACGCGATCGAGAACTCAAGTCGTTCACCGATCGCGTCGTGCAATTGTTCAACGACGTACAGATCGAACCACGCAGCGGCAAGCTCGTCGACCAGCTCAAGCAATTGCAGGAAGAGATCAAGACGCAGGAAGGCAAACTGGTGCGGCAGGAACAACTGCGCAAACGGGCCAAGTACCTGCGACGCCTCGCCCTGCGCGAGTTCCAAGCCTACAAGAAGGTGCAAGCCCGACGACGCAAAGCGCTCCGCCGGGCTCAGTGCAAGGACGAGGTCGAGTTGCGGCAACGGGTCGCCACGATCGAGCGCATCGACCAATTGCAAGGTCAGCGCGAACAGCTCTCGCGCGAGATCGGCCAAGCCCTTGGGCAATTTGGCACGGAGGACGTGATTCGCGAGTACTTCGATCATTACAAGCCGTCGCAACTTGAGCGATTGCTGACCGAGCTAGCCGGCAAACGGGCCACCGCGTCGCAAGCCTTGCAGCAAGCGGTCGAGCAGCGCGGTCGACTCACCGAGCAGATGAACCAATTGACACAGGATCGCCGCGTCGCGCAGAAGATGCTCGACCTGAGCGTCGTCGACGAGCAACTCAAACAAGCCGCCGCGCAGTGGCAAACGTTGGCCGTGGCTGGCACGATGCTCGAGACCATCCGCAAAACGTTCGAAGCCCATCGGCAGCCCGAAACGCTCCGCGAGGCCTCGGAGTTTCTGGTCAAACTGACCGAGGGGCATTACAAGCGCGTTTGGACGCCGATGGATCGGGACACGCTGCTCGTCGACGACAACGAGGGGAATACGCTTGGCGTCGAAGTGCTCAGCCGAGGGACGCGCGAACAGGTGTTCTTGTCACTGCGGCTGGCGTTGATTGGCGCCTACGCCCGGCGTGGCGCGGTGTTGCCGATCGTGCTCGACGACGTGCTAGTCAACTTCGACGCGCATCGCGCGGCCGCCGCCGCCAAGGTGCTCTGCGAATTCGCCAAGCAAGGACATCAACTGCTGATCTTCACGTGCCACGAACATATCGCGCTGATGTTCCATAAGCTCGATGCGAAAGTGTTCCGGCTGCCGAATAATCACCAGCGTGGGCCCAAAGAGGCCATCGCGATTCGCGTCGACAAGCCGGTCGTTGCTCCGCCGCCGCCACCCCCCACGCGCTCATTGCAGCCGCCGGTGGTCAAGGCCCCGTCCCCGGTTGAGCCCAAGCCCGCCCCGAAACAGGTCGTCGTCGAGGCCGCGCCACCACCGGTCGAGATCCATGTCAACGTGCCGCCGCCGGAACCCAAGGGACCGAAGCTCATGCGTCGCCGCAAAGCCGCAGAGTCTCCTGCGCCAGCCAAGCCGATCGAACTGGCCGCTCGCGGCCCGACTCGCGTCCGCAAAGCCAACGACTTCTTCGCCGGCTCACAGTGGCATGACCCGATCGACGACGACGGCAACGATCACGGCGAGCATGGCCTGAAGTACGACGAAAACTTCACCGAGGAAGACGCCCTTTGGTACGGTGTCGAGGGACAGCGCAGCGAACAGCCAGCCCTAAGCGTGCACCAAAGCAGCGCCGACGTTGCCAGTGAATAACCCGCCACAGGCACGAGGAGTGCGCGTTACTTCACGCGCTTAAATACGAGCAAACAGGCGCCACTCTCAGCAGCGGACTCGAACTTCTCGGGGCGAGGCGTATCACCCGTCCCGCGCACATTCAGGCAAACTTTCAGCCGCTGCTCGTCGAACTCGTAAATGCCCAACATCGCACCGCGCGGCACGTCGCCGCCGATGGGTTGATTGAGGCTGAAGTCGACCTCGCGCGGCGTCTTGCTCGGATCGAGTTTCACGGTCGCAACGAACGAGGCGGGGACAAGCGTCGTGAGTCGAACCTCGCTGCCGCTGAAGGTCACCTCGACGCCGCCGAGCACGCCGGTCACGTCTTGCCCCTCGAACACGCATGAGGCAAAAGTCCACTTCCCCTGCCATCGCTGCCGCTCCGAGGCGATCTCGTCGGCCCCCATGAAGAGGCCAACACACGCCATCACCAACAAAGCAAGCCGACGAGATGGCAGGGCATCTGGCATCATTACGCCTTTAACTGTTCATCGTGGCGCATGAAGCTGGGTGGCTGATCGGCAAGATGCACGTTGGCGAGCGCCTGCTTCGCGCCAGCATGTTGCTCGACGTCGTTGTCTTCCCATTCGATGCTGATCGCGCCGCTGTAACCAGCCCGATTCAACTCGACGATCAATTCTTCGGTGCAAGTCGCATCGCGAGCCGTGCCGGCCGTGACAAAGTTCCAGCCGTTGTGTTTGTCGCCCATCGGCTTGTGTCCGCCAAGTAGGCCGTTGCGGGTATAGCCCTTGATGACCTGCACGCCTTTGATATGAGCGCAACGGATCCGGTCGCCGTAGGCGCGAATAAAGTCGACGCCTGACACGCCTTGCCACTGCATGTGTGAGCAGTCGAAGTTAAAGCCCGTGACGTTGGCGAACCCGGCGCGGTCGACGGCGTTCAAGAAATCGCCGGCGCTGGCAATGTCTCCCATCGCGCGCTCGCTGGGGTGACACTCGAGGTTGTAGCTGGTGCCGTACTGGGCACAGGCCTGAAAGACCGGCGCGAATCGCTCGACCAGCAATTCCAAGCTCACCTCATAGACGTCGGGAATTGCGTGCCCGCCGAGCGACTTGGGCAACGGCGGGAACAAGAACCAGTGGCTCCAGCAATGCGCCGGCGAGCCGACGAACCCGGACAGCGGCACATGCCGGTTTTGTAATTTGCCCAGGTGATGTGCGAGCCGCGTGGCGTTGACCAGCGAGTCGGTTGCTTGACGCCGAGCGATGTCGGCCACGTGGTCAGGAACATAGAAGGGATCAGTACGGGGCGGCTGATTGCCCGCGGCGCGCCATTGGGCGTAGGCCTCGACACTCTCGCCGCCGATAAACTGCAGCGTCTTGGCGCTAGGCTCGTCGCCGAGCGCTTGGCCTTGCAAGTGACAGGCGACCGAGAAGATTTCCATGCCGCGCGACTTGGCTTTGGCGACACGCGACTCGGCATAGGCAGCGGCCCCTTCGTAGGTCGAGCACTTCGCCAGATCGAGTTCCCAGCTCGCCTCTTCCCAGCCGTCGAAACCAGTCGCCGCGATCCAGTCGAGCCACTGCTCCTCGTTCACGTTGCCGAATTGCCCTCGGACCAACCCGACCTGATGATAGGAATGCTTGCCCGAGCGATGCTGCGACGTCTGCTTGAAACCCACGACGATAGCCTCCACGACGATGAAAAAATCGACTGCGTCTGGCGATTGTAGAGGGCTCGGGGCGAATTGCCAGAGCGTATTGGGCAGCCGCGTCAACTTGTGGTCGCGGACGCACTTGCGACCCATGCGCGGCGTCGGAACCCAAGAACTGGTCACTGGTTAGGTCAAGCGAGCATTGGCGTTGACCCGCGAGTTGTTTTCACTAAAATGTTGCCTCCCTTGGAGTTAATGCGATTGCCATGAGCCAGCCCCCGTCGAATAACCCGCCCGAAAGTGAATCGCGCAAGCAACATGAGGCGTCGCGCCGTGATAAGTTGAAGCGCCTCGTCGAGCTCGGGGTCGATCCGTGGGGGCAGCGTTTCGACGATCATCAGCCGATCGGTGACATCCGTGCCCGCGAGGCGGAGATTGTCACCACGCCACCCTCGGGGGACGACCCCAAAGCGCAAGCCGAGCTGAGCGGCCCACGCGTCCGCGCGGCGGGGCGCATCGTGTTGCGTCGCGACACGGGCAAGCTCGTGTTTGCCAATATCCTCGACTGGTCGGGCACGATCCAATTGTACATCGGTCGCAAGCAGGTCGGCGACGACAACTGGGCCGTCGTGCAATGTCTCGATCTGGGAGACATCATCGGCGTCGATGGCGAGTTGAAACGGACCAAGACCGGCGAGCTGACCATCTTTGTTGAGAAGGTTCACTTTCTCACAAAGAGCGTCGAGCCGCATCCGGACAAATATCAAGGATTGCACGACCCCGAGCAGCGGCAACGTATGCGCTACTTGGATTTGATTCACAACGAAGGCGTGTTGCCGCGGTTCTTAAAGCGCACGCAGATCGTGCAGTCGATCCGCAACACGCTTGCCGGAGAGCGTTTCGTCGAGGTCGAGGGGCCTACGTTGCACGCCATTGCCGGCGGCGCGGCGGCGCGGCCGTTCATCACGCATCACAACACGCTCGACATGAAGCTGTTCTTGCGCATTGCCCTGGAACTGCATTTGAAGCGGTTGATGGTCGGCGGCATCGAACGGGTTTATGAGTTGGGGCGCGTGTATCGCAACGAAGGAGTCAGTCCTCGGCATAACCCTGAGTTCACGATGCTCGAATTGTATCAGGCCTATGGCGATTACCGTGCCATGATGGACCTGACCGAGAAGATTATCGTGAACGCCATTCGCGCGACGGGCCAAGATCTGAAAATCCCCTGGGGACAAGGCGAGTCGGCGATGACGCTCGACTTTACGCCCCCGTTCGAGCGGCTGACCTACGACGAGGCTTTTGAGCGTTACACGGGAGTCTCGCCGAACGATGCCGAGGCGGTCAAAAAATACGCCGAGCAGATCGGCTTCGACACGACCCACAAGCACCCAGACGTCATCAAGACCGAGGTTTTCGAGGAGAAGGTCGAAGACGCCTTGAAGGGGCCGGTGTTTATCATCGACTACCCGGCCGATATGTGCCCATTGACCAAGCGCAAGGCCTCGAATCCGAAAGTAGCCGAGCGGTTCGAGCTGTTCATCGAAGGAATGGAGTTGGCCAACGCGTACACCGAGCTGAACGACCCTGACCTGCAAGAGCGGCTGTTCAGCCAGCAGCTCGAAGGTCAGAAAGAAGAAGACTCGATGGCGAAGATGGATCACGACTTTATTCGCGCCCTGCGGTACGGCATGCCGCCGGCCGGCGGGTTGGGCATCGGCATCGACCGGCTCGTGATGATCTTGACCAATAGTCAGACGATTCGCGACGTGATTTTGTTCCCGTTGTTGCGACATGAGGTGTTTTAGGAAGAGAAGAGAATGGAACCACGGATGAACACGGATAAACACAGATGAAGAGAGGACGGAAGGAAGAGTTGATGAGTAGCGCTAGGTGACAGCGCACCCCCATCCACTCCTCAGCCCCTCCGCTCCTCTGCCGTTCTGTGTTGATCTGTGTTCATCCGTGGTTTCAACTCCTTCTGCGGTTCCCAGTTCCGAATTGAGTTTGTTCACCGGGCAAGGATGCCCTGGCAGTCATCGCAATCCAAGGATGGGTTCATGTACAAGTTCTTGCTGTGCTGGCGGTATCTGCGAACGCGGTACATCGCGCTGGCCTCGATCGTGAGCGTGACGCTGGGCGTAGCCACGATGATCGTGGTCAACAGCGTCATGCAAGGCTTCTCGCACGAAGCGTACAAGCGGCTGCACAGCATCTTGTCGGATTTGGTCGTCGAGGCGCACAGTCTCACGGGCTTTCCGGACCCCGTGTGGCACGCCGAGCAAATTCGGCGCATCGCCGGCGATGACGTGATCGGCGTGACCCCCACGGTCAGCGTGCCGGCCATGCTCAGCTTTCAATACGGCGACCAATGGGTGACACGGCCCGTGCAGTTGATCGGCATTGACGAGCAGACCCAGGCCGAGGCCGGTGACTTCGCGCAGTTCTTACAGCACCCCGATAACCGTCTCAAGTTCGACTTCCTGCTCAAAAACGACGGCTACGACACGGTCGATCACTTGCAAGACCAAGGGGGCGAGGTGAATCGTCCCGACATGGGCATCGCGGGTTGGACCGTGCGCAAGCGTTGGGCCCAGCACCAGAAAGAGGCCGACCGCATCTTTCAATCGGCCAAGCCCAAGACTCCTGCGAACAACGAGCCCGAAGACATTTTCGCGCAGCGGCCACAGCCCCAGCAGACTTTCGATCCCGAGAAGCAACAGCACACGGGGATCGTGTTGGGCATGGCGCTCGTGACCTATCGCAATCGTGACGGCCGGGACCGCTTCCTGGTCCTACCGGGCAACGATGTGAAGTTGACGTTTCCCACCTCGGGCACGCCTCCCAAGGCGATCGACGACGTGTTCACCGTGGTCGATCTCTACGAATGCAAGATGAGCGAATACGATTCGAGTTTCGTGTTCGTGCCAATTGCCAAGTTGCAAGAGCTGCGTGGCATGATCGACCCGCAATCAGGCGTGCGATACGTGACGGCGATGCAGGTCAAATTGCGCGAGGGGGCCAGCGCCGAGGCGGTGCGAGACAAGCTGCGCGAGGCGTTTCCGCCTGAGTTGGTTAGTGTCTCGACCTGGCAAGACAAGCAGGGGCCGCTGTTGGCCGCCGTGCAAATGGAGACCCGAATTCTCAATCTGCTGCTGTTCATGATTATCGCCGTGGCCGGGTTCGGCATCCTGGCCATCTTTTTTATGATCGTCGTCGAAAAGACCCGCGACATTGGCATCCTCAAAGCCCTAGGGGCGAGTAGCCGCGGCGTGATGGGCATCTTCTTGGGCTATGGCTTGTTGCTGGGCATCGTGGGCAGCGGCGCGGGGTTGCTGCTCGGGCTCACCTTCGTCTGGAATATCAACAACATCGCCGACGGCCTGAGCTGGCTTACCGGTCAGCCGGTATTTAATCCGCAGATTTATTATTTCTATCGCATCCCAACAATCATCGAGCCCTTTACGGTCGCGTGGATCATTGTCGGCGCGTTAGCGATTGCCGTGTTGGCCAGTGTCCTGCCGGCTCGTCGAGCCAGCCGTCTCCATCCGGTCGAGGCTTTGCGATATGAATAGCATCCCAGCCACCATCGAACGACTGACCCGAGCGGGCACCGTGGCCGCTCCGCATTTTGACCCACCGACGAAAAATGCCCCGCCACAAATCGCGGCGGTGAGCGTGAAGAAGAGCTACCGCAAAGGGCCGCTCGAAATACCCGTGCTGCGTGGCGTCGACATGAGCGTCGCGCATGGCGAGTTTGTCTCGATCATCGGTCAGAGCGGCTCTGGCAAGAGCACGCTGCTGCACGTGCTCGGCACACTCGACCAGTGCGACTCGGGCGAAGTCCATTTCGGCGAGCAGCGAATCGACAACTTGCCGGTCCGCGAGCGCGATCAACTACGCAACCAACGCATCGGCATGATCTTTCAGTTCTATCATTTACTGCCCGAACTCTCCGCTCTGGAGAATGTGCTCGCACCGCTGATGATCACGCACGGCTGGCTCGCGTTTCGCCGCCGACGCGCCGAGTTCACGGCCCGCGCAACCGAATTGCTCTCGACCGTCGGGCTCGGCCACCGTTTGACGCACAAGCCGCGAGAAATGTCGGGGGGCGAGATGCAACGCGCGGCCATCGCTCGGGCGCTGATCGCCAGTCCGCAGGTGCTACTGGCCGACGAGCCAACCGGCAATCTCGATCAGGCCACGGGACGCGAAATCCTCGCCATTCTGCGAACCTTGAACCGCGAGCAGCGTCTCACTATAGTCATGGTGACACACGATCTGGCAATTGCCGAGCAAGCCGATCGGGTGGTGCGACTCGTCGAGGGGCGGGTCGCTGCTGCATAATAGCTGAGCGTTCGCGGCTGCTGTGCCGCGTGGCCCGATTCTTCTTCCTTTAGTGTTGGTAGCCCGTTCGCCATGAGTCTGAAAATTTGGATCAATGGTCGCCTTTACGACAAAGACGACGCCAAAGTTAGCGTCTACGACCACGGCCTGCTCTATGGCGACGGTATCTTCGAGGGGATGCGCAGCTACAGCGGCAAAGTGTTTCGCCATCAGCAGCATTTACAGCGGCTCTACGAGTCGGCCCAGGCCATCCATCTGAAGATCCCCATCGCGATCGAAGAGCTTGCCGCGGCGGTCAACGAGACGCTGCGCGTCAATAACATCCGCGATGGCTACATTCGTCTGGTCGTCACGCGCGGTGCTGGCAGCTTGGGTCTCGATCCCAATCGCACGAGCAACCCGCAGGTCATCATCATCACCGACCACATCTCGCTGTACCCCAAAGAGATGTACGAGAACGGTCTCGAGATTGTCACGTCGAGCGTGGTGCGCAATCACTCGGCGGCTTTGAGTCCGCGCATCAAGAGCCTGAACTACCTCAACAACATTCTCGCCAAGATCGAAGGCTTGCAGGCCGGGTGCGTCGAGGCGCTGATGCTCAACACCAAAGGAGAGGTTGCCGAGTGCACGGGCGATAATATTTTCTTGGTCAAGCATGGCGACGTTTATACGCCGCCGATCGACGCGGGCATTTTGCAGGGCATCACGCGCGACGCGGTCATTGATCTGGCCCGTGAAGAGGGGCTCGAAGTCCGCGAAGTCCCGTTGACCAAGCACGACGTCTACATTGCCGACGAATGCTTTTTGACCGGCACGGCCGCGGAGATCATCCCGGTCGTGAAGGTCGACAGCCGCGTGATTGGCGACGGCAAGCCGGGTCCCGTGACCCGCGATTTGACCCGCAAGTTCCACGAACTGACGCGGATTTAACCATCGCGCCACGGTTCGCCTGCCCGTTCCAGAGCGCAAGCAAGCAACCGGCGCTATTTCTTGAGCTGTTCCAAATAGCGCCAGCAGTACCAGCTCCCGACGCTCGACAGAGGCCGCCACCGCTCGCCGATCGCCAGGCAGGTTTTCTTGTCGGGCAGATCTGGCAGCTCGTACAACTGCCGGATCGCGCTACGCACTCCCAGGTCGTCGTAGGGGAACACGTCGGGGCGTGCGAGGCCGAAAATTAAGAACATCTGCGCCGACCACCGGCCGATCCCTTTCACTTGAGTCAACTCGGCGATAATCGATTCGTCGTCGAGTCGCCCCAATTTGGACAGCTCGACCGTTCCGTCGACGCATTTCTGCGCCAGGTCAAGCATGTAGCCGGCTTTCTGACGCGACACGCCTAGCGCGCGGAGTTGGTCGATCGAGAGCGCCGCGACCGACTCGGGCTTGACCCCCTGAGTCGCCAGGCTCGATTCCAATCGGCCGCGAATTGTGCGGGCGGCGGCCGTCGAGATCTGCTGCGAGATGATCGAGCCGACCAATAGTTTGAAGCGATCGCGCTGCGGGCGGAGGGTCATGGGGCCCACCGTGCGAATCACTTGAGCGAGCACCGGATCAACGCGGCGAAAATGCCGTTGGACTTGAGCGTGTTCGAGCACAGTAGGTGAGCTTCCTCGATCAGACGGTTGAGAGCCGCGTGCCGCTGCGTTAAGTTAGTGTCGGGTTCAATGCCATCTTATCTTATGGGGAACGAGTTGCCATGACGCTCCGCACGCTTTGCACCGCCGCTCTGGTTCTATTGGCCGCGACACCGCTGTTGGCCGGCGACAAACTCTGGGTGTATTTTGGCACCTACACGGGCCCCAAGAGCAAGGGAATCTATCGGTCCGATTTCGACATCGCGACCGGCAAGCTCAGCCCGCCCGAACTGGTCGGCGAGACCGCTAATCCCTCGTTCATCGCCATTCATCCGAGCCGACAGTACCTCTATGCCGTGAACGAGATCGGCAGCTTCCAAGACAAGAAGCAGGGGGCGGTCACCGCCTTTCGCATCGACGGCAAGACCGGGCAGCTCACGTTGCTCAATCAACAAGGCTGCGGCGGCACGGGTCCGTGCCACATCACGTTGGACCGTGACGGCAAACACGCGCTGGTGGCCAACTACGGTGGCGGCAGCGCGGCGGTGCTGCCGATCGAGTCGAGTGGCCAACTCGCTCCGATGAGCAGTTTTCAGCAGCATGTTGGTTCGGGCCCACTGCCGCGCCAAGCAGCGCCGCACGCGCACTCGATCAATCTCGACGCGGCCAACAAGTTTGCCGTGGTCGCCGACCTGGGCTTGGACAAGGTGCTGATCTATCAATATGACGCGGCCAAGGGAACGATCACCCCCAACGAGCCTGCCGCGGGCACGGTCCCACCGGGGAGCGGACCGCGGCACTTCGCCTTTCATCCCAACGGCAAGCTGGCTTACGTCATCAACGAGATCACCCTCACCGTCACCGTGTTCGATTACGACGCCACGCACGGCGCACTCACGCAGAAGCAGACCCTTAGCACCTTGCCCGAGGGAGCCACAGGCAAGGGATTTTCAACCGCCGAGGTCGTCGTGCATCCTAGCGGCAAGTTCCTCTATGGCAGCAATCGCGGGCATGACAGCTTGGCCATTTTCAAAATTGCCGACGACGGTACGCTGACCGCCGCGGGGCACCGCAGCGGCGAGATCAAAACGCCCCGCAACTTTGCGATCGAGCCGAGCGGAAAGTTCCTGTTCGTGGCCAACCAGAGCGGAAACTCGGTCGTCGTTTATCGGATCGATTCGCAGAGCGGCGCGCTAGAGCCGACCGGCTCGACAATCGAAGTTGGAGCGCCGGTTTGCGTGCGATTTATGGCCCCGTAAGCGAGCAATCTCCTGCTGGCATTGCTGGCACGCCTTGCTAGCGTCGCGGGAAGCAGCCAGGCTGCTCTTCCCCTTGCTAACGGTAATCGGTACTGTCCCTCGCTCCTGGTGGTGAACCCCCGTGGGGTGCGAGCGCGATGAGTGGCGAGCGGTTGGATTTGACGAGTAGCGCGGAGGAACCTCGTTCGGGCTCTGCTGCGCCCGCACAGCCCCACGTGGGCGTTCAATTCAACTGCTGTCGTGTGTACAGTCGGGTGTATCGCAATCGCGCGGCCACGGCCTACGTGGGGCATTGTCCCCGTTGCGGTCGAGGAGTGCGGTTGCTAATCGGCCCGGGGGGCACCGACGAGCGAATCTTTCAAGCTTTCTAACGTGGTGAGTCGAGCACCCAGCGATGTTGGACTTTGAGGTCGAACGCTGTACGCGACATTGCGCCGAGTCGGGGCGCGCGCTCACCGCGGGTGAAGAAATCTACTCGGTCTTGCTAAGCGAACGAGGTGCTGTGAAACGGCTGGATTACGCGATCGAGGTTTGGCATGGTCCGCCGGAAAAGGCGCTAGCCTGGTGGAAGTCAAAAATCCCGCTCGCCGATCAGACGACTCCCAAGCTTGCGCCGAGCGACGCGCTGCTGCAGTTTTTTGTCGAGTTGGAGCAGAGCGTCGACAAGGCGGACGTGCGATATGTGCTGGCGTTGTTGCTCATTCGCCGGCGGATTTTCCGGCTCGAGGACCAAATTCGCGACGAACAAGGGCGTGACGTCATGGTCCTGTACTGCGGTCGTAATGAAACAACGTATGACGTGCCGATCGTCGTGCCCGACGACGCGCGTATCGTACAAATTCAAGATCAGTTGGCCGAACTGCTGTTCACCTCGGGAGTCAAGCCGGCTGCGGCATCGACCTCAAGCGCGAGTACCTCCGCGTGAGTGCCACACGACTTCCACCACCGTGTCCTGGCCGCCGTGAGCAGGCCGCTCGATGGGTGCTCAACCGTTGGGGACTGCTGGCGCTCCTGCTGTTGCCGTTTATCTCGGGAGGCGCGAACTGCACGCAATTCACGCACATGTCGACGATCGTCGCGCCGCGCGTACTTTCGCCCACTCCGACGCTGGTCGAGGTGGCCAATGTCGTGAACGCTAACACGGCGCGCGTGCAGTCGCTGTATAGCGCCGACGCCACGATCAGCGCTCCGCTCACCCCCTCGTTGCGAGCGACGTTGGCGGTCGAGCGTCCACGGAGATTGAGGCTGCGGGCCGACACGGCCCTGACCGGCGCGGAACTCGACCTGGGGAGCAATGACCAGTTGTTTTGGTTGTGGGCCAAGCGACAGCAGCCCCCGGCCGTCTTCTATTGCCGACACGATCAACTGATCAGCAGTTCGGCGCGGCAGATGTTGCCGATCGAGCCCGAGTGGCTGATCGAGGCGCTCGGGTTGACGACGATCGACCCGCAATCGCAGCCGCAAGGTCCATTTGACATTGGCGGCGGCCGGCTACGGATTCAGACGCAACGCATGGGACCGCAAGGGCCGGTCTCGAAAGTGTTGATCATTGATGCGGCGCGCGGCTGGGTGCTGGAACAACATTTGTACGATCAGGTGGGGCAGCACGTGGCCAGCGCCACGGCGAGCAATTTTCTCCGCGATGCGGCCACGAACACCGTGCTGCCGCGCCACATCGAGATCAAGTATCCCGCGGCGAATTTCTCGATCAGCGTCGATTTTCGATCGTTGCAAGTCAACACGATCGCGGCGGCCAGTGGGGCGTCGTTCTTTGAAATGCCGCAATACCCTGGGGCACCCAGCGTCGATCTGGCGAATCCCAACTTTCAAGCTCCCCCGGGGGCTGCCGCAGCGCTGCCTCAGGCTGGCCGTGCCCCGCCACGTTTCTAACGCCACCTGGGTGCTCAAACGTGAAGGGCGTGGCCCTAATAGGCGGCGACCTCGATTTGAAAATGCACAATCGGAGTTGTGGGGTGATTGGTCACCACCTCGACATCGATGCACTTGGCCCCTTTGTGGTCGAGCGTCGGCGAGTCAGCGGGGACCTCGACATCGAGGATATGCCGGGCCACTTTGCCACGAAAGCTCTCGTCTCGTTGCCAGGAAATTTTTACGGCGTCGGAACTGGCCTTCACGGCCTGAATGGCGACATCGGCCGCTTCGCCGCGCGCCAGTAAATACAACCGTTCCTTGCCTCCTTGGGCACGCTTTAGATTTCCCATTTGCAGACAGGTCCCCGCGACATGCCGACCGTGCAGGCTGAAATCGCTCACGACATCCACGTGGTACGCCAATTCGCGCGGCGGTTGAAATTGGACAGCGGGCTCCACCGGCACGTCGATCGTAAACGACAGTTTGCCGTTATGCTCGCCACGTTCGAGTCCGGCCGCGAGCGAGAGAATCATCTCGTATCCGGCGGTCGCGCCGAGAGGGTCAAGCTGCTCGGGTCGCGCAGGAACGAGTTTGTATTGAAGCTGGGGCAAGGGGCAGTCGACCTCGACAATTTTGAAACGATCCCAGGTTTGCGAGTAAACCAACACACGCTGCTCGCGCGACTCGGTTGTACGAACATCGCTGAAGGCCACGACCTTGGGTGACGTCGCAAACTTGGCGCGAATCGCACCGACGAGATGCAACGTGACCATATGCCGATCAGGATCGTTCGTGATGAGAACTCCTCCCTGGTGGAAATTCTCCTTGGGTTCGAGCGCTTGCCATTCGATTTCGACCTGCTTTTGTTCGCCAGGCTTGAGCATTCCGTTGGGCGAATTGAGCAGCGTGCACTTGCAGCTCGTTCCACCCGACTGGAGCCGCAGATCGGCCGAGCCAACGTTTCGCACCGTGAACGTATGCCGGCCGCGCTCACCGACGTCCATCACGCCAAAGTCGTGGGACTCATGATCGATTTCAATTTTGGGCGTACCCGTGGGTTGCACGCTGGCCGCTTGCGTCGAGACGGCCGAGACCTGGAGACGACCCCACAATATGCCCGTCAAGGCGACGAGTGGGATGCCAGCGGCGAGTAGCCATTTCCATTTCGCCATCGATGGCTTCCTCAGGAGTCTCGTAATGGTTCAACATCACTCGCAACCTACCCTGCGGAAGCTCGGATCAGCAATCGCCGCGGCCTCGAAAAGACCAGAACTAAACCAATTCTCGCGCCATCTTAATATCGATACAATACTTGGCTGACTGGCGTCCCGATTGCCCCCTACTGAGCCGAGAGTCGATTCATGAAGATTACCGCAGTGCGCACGATTCCGTTGGGTGGCGCGACCCACGATCATGGATGGCCAGGGGGGACCGACCCCAACGTGCAGTACAATACGCTGATCGAGGTTGCGAGCGACAGCGGCCTCACGGGCTTTGGCAGTTGCTACACCACGCTCGCGCTGGTCGAGGGCTCGCTGCAATTGCTGCGTGAGCACTTGCTGGGCGAATCAGCGTTGCAACCCGAGCGGGTGAGCGAAAAGTTGCGGCAATCGATGTTCTGGCTCGGACGTGGCGGCTCGGTCGAACACACGATCAGCGGCATCGATATCGCGCTGTGGGACCTTTATGGCAAGGCGCTCAACGAGCCCGTTTCGCGTTTGCTGGGCGGCAACTATCGCGATCGAATCAAGCCGTATGCCTCGATGTTGTTTGACGACCCACCGCAACTGCGCGACAAGCTGCTGGAACAGACTGCCCGTGGTTTTAAGGCGATCAAGATGGGCTGGCGTCCATTCGGTCGCGTGAGTCGCAAATACGATGAGTTGCTGATCAAAACGGCGCGTGACACGGTCGGCGAGGATGTCGAACTTATGGTCGACGCTGGCGGCAGCGAGCAGTTCTGGCCGCATGGCATCCACTGGGCGCGCGAGACGGCCAAGATGCTCGGCGACTATCAGATCACGTGGTTTGAAGAGGCGTTGCAGCCCGACGATGTCGAAAGCTTCGCGCAGCTCCGCGAGGCGAGCCCGGTGTTAATTACCACGGGCGAGGTGCTCGTGCGTCGGCAACAGTTCCAGCCGTTTATTGATCGCCGGGCCGTCGACATTTTGCAACCCGACTTGACCAAATGCGGCGGGTTGAGCGAAGGACGCCGTTTGGCATGGGCCGCATACGATCGGGGCATGCTCATCGTGCCGCATGGCTGGAACACGGCCGTGGGCGTGGCTGCCGATTTGGCGCTCAGCGCCGCGATGCCCGTGGCGCGTTGGGTCGAGTACCAGACCGGCGTACCTTATATCGAGGAGGTCATCGATCCGCCGTTCCAACTGGACCGTGACGGCATGCTCCGCGTGCCCGATGGACCGGGGCTGGGCATCCATCTCAACCGCGATGCCATCGAACGCTTCACGCCGCGAACGTAAGAAGCGTTCGGCGGCGATTACGACTTGTCGGCAGTAGCGTGCTCGGCGTTGGCATGTTCGGAGCGGCGTCCATGAGGTTCGGCCATTCCGTTGGCCGACGGGACTTGTCGGAGGATCGACTTCCACCCCATGCGATACGTGCGATTGCGCCAATGGACCTTGTTGTTGAACAACGAGACCACCCAGATGTAGAGCATGATGGCATCTTTGAGCGGAATGGCCGCCTTGTACCGCCAGGGGATCGGCGTACCGCGTAAATGCCGGGTGGCGATCGACTCTAGGCCGATCTTTGTCAGTAACAATCCGATGAACGCGGGCCACCAGCTGAGACCGCCGATCGCCAGCGCGCACGAGCCCATGAACAGGGGCGTGATGACCAATTCGGCAAAGGGCGAGATGACGTTCATGCGCCAACGCAGGGCGGCATGGCGCGTGTGCCGCTTGACAAACGAGCTCATGGGCCAGTGGACATGAATCACGTGCGACGCAACGGTGGAGAGCACCAGTCGCCAGCCGCCCCGTTTGATCGCCACACCGAGCATGAAATCGTCGCCCGCCATGTCGCGTACTTGGCGCAATCCGTCCGTGGCGTCCAACGCCGCGCGGCGACAGAGCATCCCCTTGCCCATCACGGCATCTTGCCCGAGCAAGGCCCGGAGCGTGATGGTAATCACGCCGGCAAACTCGCTTAGCCGCAGATTTTCGCACGCGGCCGACACGTTCTGCTCGCCAACCCCAACGACGGGCTGATAGACGAGTCCGACTTGAGGGTCTTGCATCGGTTGCACGAGCTGAGTCAGATCGTTCGGTGCGATCCGCACGTTGCTGTCACTCAGCAAGATCAGCTCGTGTTTGGCGTGTGGCAACATCGTTTCGAGGTTGCCGATCTTGGGGCTCACTGCATCGCTGTTGTTATGATCGATGAAGAGCACATCGTGCTTGGGAAACCTCGCGGCCACCGCCCGCGCGACGAGCATGCCAGGATCGTCAGGCGACCGGCTGCCGAAAATGATCTGCAAGGGCTCGTAACTCAGGCTGAGAAAGCTGGCGATGTTTTCCGCAAGTTCTTCATCCTCGCCGCTGAGGGGCTTGAGGATCGTGACCCCCGGACGATAATCACTCCGGTAACGACGTGCGTTTTGCTTCCGTTGCCAGTGGAGCCAGATGAACATCGCGGTGATGGCGATGAAGTAGTTTCCGACGCCGAACGACAATAACCAAAACGCTGCACCCACGAACGAGTCCTTAGCGCTGTGCGATCAAAAAGGAGAGGCCGTCGTGCAGGGGCACCACGATCGCGTTGTCGCGTAAAACAGGCTTGCCGACGGCACTTGCTGGCACGGCAGATTAGCAAATCCGCCCCAAGGTGTACACCCAGGTCAGGGGGCGAATCAGCGTCGAAGATCGGCCTGGCCATCGAACGACGCGGCACTAAACGTGCCGAGCTTTTCGCGTAGCGTCTCGGCCGTAAATGGCTTGACCAGATAGTCGGTCACTCCCGCCTGAATGGCCTCGAGCACACGGCCTTTTTCCGCTTCCGTGGTGACCATAATGATCGGCGTCTGGCTCCCCAGGGCCCGAATGCCGCGTACCAAGTCCAGGCCGCTCTTGATCGGCATATTCCAGTCGGTTAGGACGAGATCGAAGTGCTGTTGCTGAAACTTTTCGAGCCCCTCGGCACCGTCAGCAGCCTCGACCGCCTGGGAAATTCCCACGGCTTGCAGTGAGCGTAGGATGATTTTTCGCATCGTGTTCGAATCATCGACCACCAGCACGTTCATGTCCCATGCTCCTCATGCCGATACGCCCGTCAGAGCCATTTTAGGCGAGCAGCGAAAATCGATCTGCTCGCCGCCATGAACAAGATTACTTCACACGGCGCAGGCAGGCTGGCGATCGCAAGGCCCCAAGAGAGCCATTCCACCGTCGATTAACGGAGGAGCATGTCCGGCGATACCGGTTGTGACGAATCTGCTCGAAGGGGATCGACTGAGTTAGAGCGTCTAACAAAATGGCAGCGGAGAGGGAGGCAGTCCCATTTTTCTCGGCAGCCCTCGAAAAATTGGGGCAGTCCCCAGCCATTTTGTTAGACGCTCTTAGAGCAACTCGTTAATGATGTTGCCACGCTCGATGGCCACGGTCGGACGGCCAGCAAAATCCGTGTATAGTGCGTGGGGGTCAGCCCCGAGCACATTGAAAATCGTGGCGTGCAAGTCGCTCGGTGTGAGCGGACGATCCTTGGGAGCGTCGCCCAGCCGGGTCGTCGAACCGATGATTCGCCCCCCCTTGATGCCGCCACCACCCACGAGGGTAAACATCGAGTTGCCCCAGTGATCGCGGCCGGGAGTGCCCATCGACCCCGCGGGGCCACCGTTGCCGCCGTTGTTCATGCGTGGCGTGCGGCTAAACTCGCCGCATAACACGACCAGCACCTTCTCGTACAAGCCGCGGTCAGCCAAATCTTGGAACAACCCCGCCACGAGGCTGTCGACCTGGGGCAAATAGCGGTCGTATCCCTTTTGCAAATCCCAGTGATGATCCCATCCACCTAGGTGAACGGTGACCCAGGTGCTGCCGGCCTCGACCAGCCGTCGAGCGAGCAACGTACTCTGCCCCCAACTCGTGCGGCCGTAGAGATCGCGGGTCTTGTCGTCTTCTTGGGTCAGATCAAAGGCCTTGGCCGCCGCTGAATTGGTGACCATGTCGTAGGCCTTCTGCTGAAAGCGATCCATCGACTTGATCATGCCGCTGGCATCGACATTGCGACGCATCTGATCGAAGCTCTTGAGCAACGTCTGACGATCTTGCAATTGTTCGATGGTCAGCTTGCCGGCCGGAGCCAAATTGCGCACCTGAAACTTGGGCGAGTTCGGATCCCCCTCGGTCTCGAAGGCGTTGTACTCGGCCCCTAAATAGTGGCCGCCAAAGTAGCCTGGGCGCAGCCCGATGCTCATGGCGTAAGGAACAGCACAGTGAGCAGGCATGCCCGGCTGGCGGGGCCCCGTCTGTTTGGTCGCAATCGCCCCGATGAACGGGAAGCGTGTTTTGGTGTCGGCCCCACTGGCACCGCCCCGCCCGGTGAGCATGAAGTGTCCACCGGTAAAGTGGTCGCCGTTGTTATGGTACAGCGAACGAATAATCGAGAATTTGTCGGCAACCTTCGCTTGCTTGGGATACAGTTCCGTGACTTCCATGCCCGGTACGTTGGTCGTGATCGGCTGCCAAATGCCCCGATACTCGGCCGGAGCGTCCGGCTTCATGTCGTACATGTCCATGTGACCCGGCCCGCCATCAAGCCAAATCATAATGACCGACGTGTCCTTCTTGCTCCCCGATTGCTCCTTGGCCCGCAGCAAGTCGGCCATCGAGAGCGTTCCCATGCCGGCCATGCCAATTTGCACGAAGTGACGTCGCGACATCCCATCGCAATAACGGCCAGCTTGACCCATCTCGATTCGAAACATGGGGTGGGTTCCTTCTTAACAGGCGGGAAGAACGAATCTCAGGCGGGAGGCACAAGCCAGACCGTCCCATTTGCGGTGGCTTATGAGACAGTACTATAATGCCTTGTTCATCTATCGGTCAAGTAATTGGTTGCCAATAGCCGCCACCCACCACGACGGGTGGGTGCGAGTGCGTTGTAGTTCGCGTCTATCGAACGCCGGGTGGTAAGAGGGTTGGGCGGGTGAAGCCTCGAACGGGGACTCCGAGGAGGTACATCGTTACGGCCGGAATCAACACCAGCGCAACTAGGATCGACGGGACATAAAATCGTGTCCGCCAACGTCGAATGGCAGCCAGCTTGTCGCGAGAAAGGCTATCTCCGAGAGCCTCGGGGGCATCGCGTTCCGTGGAGCCAATATCTGCCAGGAGAAGCATTCGCTGGGCCGCATAGACAAGCCCCATCGGAGCGACCAAAAGCATCAAGAAAGGCACGACGATCGCCAGCACGGTAATGAGCGGCAGTAGCTTACCGTTGCGGTACAGCGCATCCATGCGGCGATAGAGGTTCGGATCCATCGCCCCGGCGGCGTTTGGCACGTCACGCGGCGATTCAAAGGGATTGATGTCCATCGATCACGGGGTCCATTGCCGCTCGATTCAGACCGCCTCCTCCGCGAGACACGGTCAGCGAACCGCACGCATCTTGCTCAGTATGGTCCGTGGTGGGATTCTCGGGAACCAGCCAATTTCGCAGAAATCGAGCTTATTCGGCTCGATGCGAATGAAGAAAGCTACCCGGCAAGGATTCGAACCTTGAATGAGAGAGCCAAAATCTCTAGTGTTACCGTTACACCACCGGGTAATCGAGGCTGGCTTATTTTAGCGAGTGCCCCCGGTTTGTGGCTAGTCGTCTGTGGGCGGTCTTGCCAGTTTCTCAATCGCCACATTCTCAGTTGAGTCGGGATGGGGGCAAATCGAGCTTGCCTCGAAGTGTGGAAGTGACGATGATGACGCCCCGCTGCGGATGGATTCAAAGCATGGGAGGCGTAGTATGCGCTCGCACTGGACGCGATTGGTTCTGATTGGTTTTCTCGGTTTTTCCTCGCTTCAACTGTCGGGCTGTAGCAAATCGGCTCCTGAAGCCGCGCCGATGGCAGCGACCAAGACGCCCGGCGCGCCAGCCCCCGCCGGCAATCCGGCATTGGATTTGACACAGGCCATTGCCAACTATCGGACCGAGCCACCGAAGGCCGACGTCCCTTTTGCCAATGTCCAACTCCCCGCCACGACCGCGCTACCCAAGCCCTCCGTGGTGCTCAAGACCTCGCAAGGCGAGATCACGATTCAGCTCGACCTCGACAAGGCCCCGCGCACCGTGGGACACTTCCTGAACTACGTGAACAGCGGCCACTATAACGAAACGATTTTCCACCAAGTCGAGAGTGGCTACGCGCTCGTCGCTGGCGGCTTTACGGCCGACTTGAAAGAGAAACCCACGCGATACACGGTCGCCAACGAGGCGGCCAATGGGCTGAAAAATCGTCGCGGCACGATTGCCATGGCGCGGCAACCCCAGGACCCCAACAGCGCCACCAGTCAGTTCATCATCAATCTTGCCGATAATCCGGCGCTCGATCATCAGGGTAACGAGCCCGAGAAGTACGGCTACTGTGTGTTCGGCGAGATCACGGCCGGGCTCGACGTGCTCGAAAAAATCGCGGCCGTTCAGGTACGCGATACCGAAACGTTCGTTCGCCTGCCGGTGCAGCCCGTCACGATCCAGCAAGCCCGCGTGGTCTATGCGAGCGAGAATAAGACGCGCTAGCGCGTCGGCCGAGCCTTGCGCTTTGGGTTCAATTCGCCGCGGTACGATTGATCGAGCGCCGCGAGCAAAGCGTCTACGGTATAAATGCGGCCCGTCGGTTTGTTGAAATCGCGTGCACCGGGCGTTGCCGAGAGCATGGCGCCAAGCTCCATGCCGCCGCTGGCTTGCGTCATGTACTCGAGCAGCTTGTGTCCGTCGGGGCCATCGATCAACCGCTGCACGATCGACCGCCCGTCGCTCAATTGCGAGAGTTGGTCGAGCCGATCGTACCCTTGCGACATGCCGCCAACCGCGCGCATGAAAGGGATGCCCCCCTTGGCCCGCAACGCACGAACGAGAAAATGATCTTCGGCCAACGTGCGATTCATCAGACCGTCGCCATCCGCGGGCTTCCATCCAATCTGTTCCAGCTTGCGTAGCACGGCTCGTGTCTCGTCACGGCTGAGGATGTCGAGGGGATGGCGATTTTTTTGCGCGTGAAAATGCAGCAATACCGCGTTCTCAATCGCACTCCACCTGGGAAGCGCGGCTGCTTTGCTGGGCTCGGCCGAACCTACCGCCCGCGGCACAACGCCCAAGCAGAATAAGCCGATCATCGTGAGCATGGGTCGTCGCACGCAGCACCCTTTCGTCCGAGCCACAATCGTCGTTAGGAAACTCTACGGCGCGACAACGCGAGCGAATTGTGTTACGCTCAGGGGGAGCGAACTTGGATCCCACTCTCGCTGGAACGTGATTTCATGCCTGTCCGCGTTGTTGCCCTCGATCACCCTCAGTTGTTATCGATCGAAATGCCCGATCGGTTTCGACACGAAATTACGTATTTTATGAGTTTGCCGGATGAAGCGGGCGCGCCAGCAATGCAGCCAGGCGAGTTTTGGATTCCCGCCGCGAATAGTCGCCACTGGCTCGATGAAGGGGTGTTCGAGATCGTTTCTCCTTTGGATGGACAGAACAAAACCGAAATCGAACTCTCGGAGGAGCAAGAGGTTTGGCTCGAATGGATGGTAGCCCATCAGATCGAACGAGTTCGGCTGGTCTGACCAACACGCCGAGCTTAAGGGGGTGCTAGCATCATGCGGACTGATGTTGTGCAGCTTGGCAGTCCTGCGTATTCTTTGCGAACCTTGCCAAGGTCGGTCCTGTCATTCGATTACAGTTTAGTTCCTCTCGCGAACTTTATTTGAATCGAAGATCATGGTTCGGTACGATGGCCAACGCACGTCTGATTTGAGCTGGGTAGAAGGAGTTACCACTGTGGCTGAAATCGCCTACTTCTCGCAAGAGTGCCCGACCTGCGGGCGTTCGTTACGCGTTCGCGTCGAGTATTTGGGGCGCTTTGTTGTGTGCCAACACTGCCGCGGTCGCCTTATGGCCAGCGACGCTCCGTTGCCCGAGCCGTCTGATTCGGAGTCCGGCATCGGCTTGCTTCGTCGGGCCGATGAGTTGCTTGAAATGGCCGAGCAGCGCCGTGTTCGTCCGCGTTAAGCCGTGAGCGTCCCCCCGCCGAATCAAGCTGGGCGAGCGGCATTCTGCAGAATGCGCTGGCGAATTTCTCGTGCGCTGGATACAGCGTCACGGCGGCGCTCTGGTACAATAAGGCATCGCCACTTTTTCGCTGTGGCGCGTCACCCCTGCCTACGAAGTCGCCCCCGCCGAAGTGCCTGCCATGCCTCGGATTCACCTTCTCGGTGTGATCGCAACGATCCTCCACGCGTGGCCATTGATCGTCGTGGCCGAGGCGCCGTCGTTTTCGCACGAAGTTGTTCCGCTCTTCTATAAGCTCGGTTGCAGCGCCGGTGAGTGCCACGGTTCATTCTCGGGCAAAGGGAACTTTCGGCTGTCGTTATTCGCCGCGGATCCGCAGGCGGACTTTCTCGAAGTTCACGCCGCATTCGACCGGCGCTTGGATCGGCAACACCCTCACGCCAGCCTGTTGTTGACCAAACCAACCATGCAGCGTGCCCACGGCGGTGGGGTGCGACTCGATCAGAAGAGTGCTGAATATCGAGTGCTGCTCGAGTGGATCGAAGCCGGCGCGCCGTTCGATCCGCCCGATGCCCCGGGCGTCACGTCGCTGCGGATTGAGCCAGCGCACGTGGTGATTCCCTTGAACCACGCGAAACCTCGGTTGCGGGTGTTTGCCAAATTCAGCAACGGCAGCGAGCGCGACGTGACGGCATTCGCGCGTTTTGAGTCGCTGGACAGCAGCTTGGTGAACGCAAGTTCGATGGGCGAAGTGCAACCGCTTCGCAGCGGCGATAGTTACATCCTGGCACACTTTGCGGGCAAACTCACCCACGCAGCTGTACTCATCCCTCAAACGCTGCACGCGTCGGCCCAATTTCCCCAAGAGCAATTGACCGATCCGATTGATCAACAGATCGTTGAAAAACTGCGACGGCTCAACATCCCTCCGAGCGGCCTTGGTGGCGACACGGATTTTCTGCGCCGCGTGTACCTGGACGTGACGTCTCGACTCCCCACTCCGGACGAGATTCGGCAGTTCCTTGCCGATCCGGCACCCGATAAACGAGCCAGGTTGATTGACCGCCTGCTCGAAGATCCGCTGCATGCGGCGGTGTGGGCGAACAAAATGTGCGACGCAATGGGGGCCGACAACCGCACGATGTACGACGAGTCGGTGTATCGCATCTTTGATTGGATGCGCAATCGTTTCGAGCGCAACGTCCCTTGGGACGAGATGGTTCGCGGCGCGCTCACCGGCACCGTCGCCGACAATCGCCCCTTGGAAGAATTGGTCCAAGAAAACGCGCGAATCGCCGAGTTCCGAAAGCGACAAACCGAGGCACAAAAGTCGGGGGCTAAGCTGGAGCCCGAACCGCTCACGGACAAGCCCTGGCGAACGCGTCAGGCGCTGCGCAACACGCTCGAAGACTTTTCGTACAATCTCAAGTTTCGCGTGCAGGCCGGCCCGCGCAAGGGACTGATGGATCCTCGGCCGCTCGCCCAGCACGTCGCCACGGCTTTTCTGGGGGTGCGACTCGAGTGCGCCGAGTGTCACAAACATCCCCACGATCGCTGGTCGCAGCAGGATTTTTTCAGCTTCACAACGTGCTTTGCGTATTTGAATCGGGGCGTTTCGCCCGAGATGGCCGCCAAGAAACTCACATTTATTAACGGCACGTACGTGACGGATACGCCGCAAGAAACCTTTCCCGATCCGAAGACCGGCGACCCGCTGCCGCCGCGCCCACTCGATGGCCCCGTGATCAACGTGCAACCGGGGGTCGACCCGCGCTTGGAAGTCTGGAAATGGATGGTGAGTCCTGACAATCCCTACTTCGCGCGGGCAATCGTCAATCGCGTTTGGGCGCATTATTTTGGGCGCGGGTTGATCGAGCCCGTCGACTCGCTCGCGGAAGCCAACCCTCCCTCGCATCCGGCGGTGCTCGACGATTTGGTGAAAGATTTTCAGGCCCATCGCTACGACCTGCGTCATTTGCATCGTCGCGTGCTCAATACGCATGCCTATCAACGTGACTGGGTCACACGGGGGGGAACGACGCGGATGAGCGGAACTACTCGCATCGCGTGTTGCGTCGTATGCCCGCCGAATGGGTGCTCGATGCGATCGCCGACATCACACTCACGCCGCTCAAGCTCGACGTGGCCATCTACGGTGGTCCCAAAGACAATCGCTCTATTGAGCGGGCGATTGAATACCCGTTGAGTCGGCCGCGGGGCGATGACAGCTATGTCTTGAAAATCTTCGACAAGCCCCAGCGAACCCAAAGCTGCGACTGCGAACGCTCGAGCGCGCCGAACCTTAGTCAGGCGTTGTATTTTTACAACGACGCCGCCTTGATCGCCAAGATTTCCGCGCCGGAAGGACGTCTCACGAAACTGCTCGCCGCCGAGAGCGATGACCGGCGCGTGCTCACCGAGTTGTATCTGCTTACGCTGGGGCGGCTCCCCAACGACGAGGAGCAACGTCTTTCCGGCGAGTACCTGAAGTCGGCGGCCTCGCGCGCCGTGGGCTTTGAAGACTTGCTCTGGTCGCTGTTCAACCGGCAAGAGTTTCTGATCACGCACTGATACGTTCAAGGACCTCGATCCATGTCCATGCATCCCGCTGGCCGCGAGTTTAGCCGTCGAGATGTGCTGCGCATTGGCAGCTTGGGGCTCTCGGCATTGACGCTCCCGCAGCTCCTTTGGGCAGAACAACACGCGCTCGGCCGCCGCGCCAAAGCCAAAAATGTCATCTTCATTTGGCAGCAAGGTGGCCCGCCCCATCAAGACACCTGGGACATGAAACCCCAGGCTCCGGAGGAAATTCGCGGCGAATTCAAGCCCATCGCAAGCAAGATTCCCGGCTATCAGGTCTGTGAACTGATGCCCGAACTGGCGCAACGGGTCGACAAGCTCACCGTCATTCGCGGCGTCAACCATCACATACCGGATCATAATCCGGCCAGCATGTTCATGCTGGGGAGTGGCAATCCGCCCAGCTCGGCTCATAAATTTCCCACCTGGTCGTCCGTCGCCAAGCGGGAACTGCCCGAGGTCAAGGGAATCCCCACGTCCGTCGCAATACCGGTCGAGCCGAGCGAAGGACCGGGAGCAGGGTATCTCGGGTCGGCATGGCAGTCGTTTGCGATTCAGTCTGACCCCAATGACGCCGAGTTCAAGGCGCGTTCGATGGCCCTTCCCGACGGCATCGACATGCCGCGATTCGAGCGCCGTCGGCAACTACTGATCAACAGCGAAAAGTCGTTCCGTCAACTCGCCGAACGACCGGACCTATTGCATGGCTTCGACAAGTTCTACGACGATGCGCATCAGATCATCCTGTCTCCGCAAACGAGCCAAGCCTTTCGCATGGACCAAGAGTCCGACGCGCGACGCGATCGCTTCGGCCGCAATAAGCTCGGGCAACGCCTGCTGCTCGCGCGACGACTCATTCAATCGGGCGTGCGATTCGTGACCATCAACGAACCTGTCGGCTGGGACACCCATGCCGATAATTTCAAGCGGCTGCGACAAAACCTGCCGGTGGTCGATCAGGCCGTCAGCGCGCTGCTCGACGATCTGGCCGAACACGATATGCTCAACGACACGCTGGTCATGATGTTCGGTGAATTCGGCCGCACGCCGACGATCAATAAACAGTCGGGACGCGATCATTGGGCCAAAGCCATGAGCATCATGCTCGCCGGCGGCGGCGTGCCGCCAGGGCTCATCTATGGTGCCACGGACAAGCACGGCGCATTGGTGACCGAACAAAGCCACTCGCCAGCCGACTTTGCCTGCACGATCTATACCCTGCTCGGAATCGACCCACACAAAATCTATCAGACCAGCTCGCGTCAGAACGTACCGCTCGTCCAAGGCGGCCAGGCCATTAAAGCCATTTGCGGCGCATAATCGCTCGGTCAATGGGGTCGGCAGATCGACTGGAGATCGCGGAAGTAGTGCGGGTAGGTCTTGCTCGTGCAACCTGGGTCGCGAATCACAACACCCGGCACACGCAGTCCCACCAGCGCCATGCTCATCGCCATGCGATGATCGTCATAGGTGTCGATCCTTGCGCCATGCAGCGGCTCGGGCGTGATGGTCAAGCCATCGTCGAACTCGTCGACGTGTGCACCGAACTTGCGCAGCTCGGTTGCCACGGCGTGCAGCCGATCGGTCTCTTTGTGACGGATGTGCTTAACGCCGGTGATCCGAGTGGGTCCCTTGGCGAACACGGCAACCGCCGCCAGCGTTTGCACCGTATCGCTGATGGCGTTCATGTCGACCTCGATGCCGCACAGCGAGCTGCCGCGCACCCGAATGCCTTCGCTTCGTTCCTCGACCTGACAGCCCATTTGTTGCAGCACGTCGATGAGTTCGACATCCCCTTGCAGACTCTGGCGATGAAGTCCCGTGACGGTGACTTCGCCGCCGGTGATAGCCGCCGCCGCGAAGAAATAGCTCGCCGCCGAGGCGTCGGGTTCGATCGCATAGCGGCAGGCGCGATATACGCCTTGGGGCACGACGAACCGCCGCAGATCGCCCCCAGCAACGTCGATGCCAAACGAGCGCATCACGGCGAGCGTCATGTGGATGTAAGGCTGCGAGACGAGTTGCCCACGGACCTCAAGCTCAACCGAGTTCGTCGCGTAAGGGGCCGCCATCAGCAGACCGCTTAAGAACTGGCTCGACACATCGCCGCGCACCTCGGCCTTGCCGCCGCGCAGGCCACGGGCTCGGATGAGCACCGGAGGACAGCCGGTGAGCGACTCGCTGACTGCGTCGGCGCCGAGTGCATGCAGGCTATCGAGCAAGTCGGAGATCGGGCGTTCGCGCATCCGTGGCGTGCCGTCGAGACGATATTCACCCTGGCCCAGCGCCACGAGCGAGGCCAAAAACCGCACCGTGGTGCCGCTGTTGCCGACAAACAAATCCGCGCGTGAGTTAGGAATTTGTCCGCCACAACCGTGCACGACGAAGCAACCGTGCTCCCAGTCGGCATCGATGCCGATTCCCAACTGACGCAGCGCCTCGACCATGACACGGGTGTCGTCGCTGTCGAGCGCGCCAATCAAGGTCGACACGCCGTCGGCCAGCGCCGCGCAGGCGAGTGCCCGGTTGGTGATGCTTTTGGAACCGGGGGGGTGGACGATGCCAGCCACTGGGCCGCTTAACGAGATCGCAATGGAGTCTGTCACGTTAGCGCGCCGCGACCTTCCACAGGCGAGTGTCGCTGCGAACATACAGCGCTCCGTCAGCCACGGCAGGCGTAGCCGCCACGCCATCGCCGAACGCATTCTCGGCGACGATCGTGCCTTGCTCGCCAAGTTCGATCACCTGGGCGACGCCGTCGCGGTTGACGACATACATGTGGTTGCCCACGATCAGTGGCGTGGCCCAAAACGAGCCTTTAAGCCGCAACCGCCAAAGCACTTCGCCATCGCTGGCCTTGGCGCAGGTGAGCGCGCCGCCGCCGTTGATCACGTAGATGCGTCCGTCATGCACGACGGGGCTCGGCGTGCCTGGATCAAGCTTGTTGTTCGACCACAACACTTCCGGCGAGCGACCATCGTTGTTCGGTCGAACGGCGGTGATGCCGTCACTGGGGATGAAGGCGATGCCCCCCACGCCGACCACCGAGGGGATGCCCTTACAGGTCTTGTCGTAGCTCCACAACTGCCGGCCGGTCGCCGGGTCGTGCGCCGATAGCCGGTCGGTCGATTGCAACAGCACGGCCTTGCTTGAGCCGACTTGCCACACGGTCGGCGAGGTCCAATTCATCTCGGCCTTGCGTGGGATTTTCCAGCGTGTTTGGCCCGTCTCGGCATCGAGTCCAGCCGCGAACGACTCTCCTTTGTTTTCGATCTGCACGATCACGGTCCCATCGACCACCAGCGGCGACGCGGACATGCCGACATCGTTGGCCGCCGTGGGGTAATCGAGCGTCAGGCCGCGGTACCACAGCAAATTGCCGCTCAGGTCGAGGCACACCAGATCGTTCGACGAGAAGAACGCAAAGATGCGCTGCCCATCGCTCATCGGCGAACACGCGGCGACACTGCTCGTGGGATGGCAAAGCGTGCGACCGGTCGCCCAATACTGCCGCTCCCAAAGCGACTTGCCCGAGCCGGCGTCGAAGGCGTGAACATGCAGTCGATCTTGCGACGCTCCGCTGGCCGAGGTCGCGATCACGCGTCCCGACACGACGATGGGGCTCGACACACCCCGGCCGGGCAGCTTCTGCTCCCAGGCAACATTTGCGCCATCGGCACCGACCTTCCACTGCGTGGGGAGCGACGGTCCTTGGGCCACTCCCTGATTATTGGGTCCGCGAAAGCCGAGCCAATCGGCCCCCAAGAGCCACGGCAGGGTCATGAATACGACGACGATCAAAATGCGTTGTTGCATGATGGGTATAGTGTTTTGAGGAGAACAAAATCTGAAAGCGACCCGCACTACTTGCCCGAGAGGCGATCGTCCGACAGCACGGCTGTGCCGACCGAATCGCACACGCGGAGTTGGAAGTCCCAATCTTGGGCCCAGTTTTCTTTCTGTTCGTTTTGCAGCACTTTGATCAGGATGGTATTTCGACCGGCTCGCAAAGTTCCCTGGGCAACGTATTGATCAATTTTGGTGCCCGAGTGATAGACGTTGTGCGCGTCGACTTGCTGCCCGTTCACCCACAGCTTGAACGCACAAATGCAGCCGGTGCGAAACTCGACCGCGCGTGGCTGTTGCACGACAAACTCACTGAAGGCGTAACCGACCACCCCGTTGGCCTTGCCCAACGCCTTGTTAAAGTCGACCTTGCCGTGCGGGTCTGCCGACGCGTGATCGAGCCAAGAGACCGTTTTGCCATCTTTGCCCGGGACACTCGCTTTCAAGTCGATGCTCTTTTCCGGCGGATAAGCGATGTCGAACGCACTCTCGTTGCGATTGTCAAACGGCCCCAGGAGCTTCCATGAGGTGACAAAACCATAGTGCCTCGGCAAGTCGACTTCGTGTCCCAATGGCTTTAAGTCTTTAGCAAGCTGCTCGATCTGGTCCAGATCACGCGCGCCGGCGAACGCTTTCTTGAGGATCTCCAATGCCCGTTGCTTGCTGGCGGCATCGGACGAAGCCTTCTCGACGTCAGGCTTGGCCTCGTTGATGAGCCGTTGCACGGCGTCGCGGCGCAACTCGGTGCTGGGATCATTGATGAAGGTCGGAATCAACCGGTCGGGGACGCTGGGGTCGAGCCGCGTGAGCAAGTCAAACGCCAAGCGGCGAGCGCGCGGATGATGCGACGTGTCGCTCAAAAAGGCCTGCAGCGCCTGTTGCGCGGTGGGATTAGCCTGCCGAAGGTGCCGATCCGCGACCGCTTCAATGGCCGAGCGGAGGTAATTGCTCCCAATGACCGAGGCGGTGTCGAGCGCGCCCAACAGGGCGGGTAAGTCGCCGGGCGAAGCCTGTGAAACGACCTGCCACGACCGCTGGGCGGCCTGATTGTCATGCCCCATCGGGCCAATTGTTTGCAGGGTCTTTAACGCGGTATCGACGTCCGCACCTTGCGCCGACAAGCACAGTGTTAGGCTAACCACCCAGGTCGTCCACGCCACTCGCATCGCACAGTCTCCCACCGGAAAATAATCGCCCCCGCTTTACACTCCAGGATCATTCTAAACCAATTGCTGGCGATGGGAAACTCGCGCCGAAAAGATGATGAGTCGTGGCGGGTGGGATCGCTACACCCTGAGCCCACCCCGCAGTTGCAAGCCCCGTCGGAGACCTTATTTGCGGATAGGGGAGCTCTTCGAGAGGCTGTCCAAGGCCCTCGTTTCATCCGCTGCGGCGGGAGAGTAAACTGGTGGTGGTTCGTTTGTCCCTTCGAGTTCGCTTACTGAGCGGAGAATGTTTCATGTTCTGCCGTTGGTTGTTGGCCGTGGCATTGTTCGTCGCGTCCGTCGGCTTGCCCCGGCTGGTTCATGCCGCCGAGGCTGCACCGCCGTTCGTCTCGCTCTTTGACGGTAAAACTCTCCAGGGCTGGATCACGGCCCCTGGGGCTTACGTGGTCGAGAAGGGGGCAATCGTCTGTGTCGCGGGGAGCAAGGGAAACCTGCTCAGTGAAAAAGAGTATGGCGACTTTCGACTGCAATTTGACTTTCTGCTCACCCCCGGAGCGAACAACGGACTGGCCATCCGCTGCCCCTTGAAAACCGAGGGGAATCTGCACATCGAGGGGATCGAACTGCAAATCCTCGACGACACCCATGAGAAGTACAAAGCCATCAAGCCGTATCAGTTTCATGGCTCGGTCTACGGCATCGTGGCCGCCAAGCCTGGGCACCTCAAGCCCCTCGGCGAGTGGAATCATGAAGAGGTGACCGTAACAGGACGCCGGGTGAAAGTGGTTCTCAACGGCACGACGATCGTCGATGCCGACTTAGACGAGGCGAGCACCCCCAAAACGCTCGACGGCGTTGAGCACACCGGTCTCAAACGCGCCCGGGGCCACATCGGGTTCCTCGGGCACGGTGACCGGATCGACGTTCGCAATATCCAAATTCAAGAACTTCCCTGAGTCATTCCATCATGCTTCACATGCTGAGTCGCCGAGCCGTGATGATGCTCGGCAGTGTTTTGTGCTTTAGTGCCTCGGCCGGCGTGGCCCTGTCGGGCAAGTACAACCCCACGCTCACGGTTGGCGACACTGCTCCCGCATGGAAATCGCTGCCGGGAACGGATGACAAATCGCATTCACTGGCCGATCTGAAAGCCAAAAGCGTCGTGGTCGTGGCGTTCACCTGCAATAGCTGCCCCTACGCGGTCGACTACGAAGACCGCCTGATTGCCCTGGCCAACAAACATGCCGGCGCAAATGGTCGCGCGGCGGTCGTGGCGATCAACGTCAACAAAATACCCGAAGACAGCCTGAGCGAAATGAAGAAGCGTGCCACGTCGAAGCAGTTTCCCTTCGCGTATTTGTATGACGAGTCGCAGGAGATCGCCAAAGCCTACGGTGCGACGTTCACGCCCGAGTTCTTCGTCCTCGACGCCCAGCGCAAGGTCATCTACATGGGGGCGATGGATGACGAAACCGATGCCAGCAAGGTAACCGTCAACTACGTCGAACGGGCCATTGAGGCGGCGCTACAAGGCAAGACGCCCGAGGTCAGCGAGACCATCGGCCGCGGATGCTTTGTGCGCTACGCGCGGACCCGCAAGAAACCGTAGCCCATCGAGTGCCACGACCGGTTGGGGCTACACCAAGATTGGGAACAGCGGGTTCCCCTTGGTGAGTTGGAACGGACGCGCGACTTGGTCGTGCTCTTCATGGTGCGGGTCGATGCCCAGCAGATGATAGATGGTCGCGACAAAATCGGCCGGTCCGCAGGAGTTTTCGGCCGGCAGAGCGCCGATCTTGTCGCTCTTGCCGTACACGGCACCTGGCTGAATGCCCGCACCAGCAAAGAGCACGCAATAGCAATCGGGCCAGTGCTCGCGTCCCGCGTTCTTGAGTGTAATCTTCGGCGAGCGACCGAACTCGGCGGCCACGACCACGAGCGTCTCCTCGAGTTGCCCGGTCTGTTCCAGGTCGTCCATCAAGGCCCGCAAGGCTCGGTCGTACGGCGGAATCAGGTCCTCTTTGCAGGCCGTGAAGTTGTTCCAGTGCGTATCCCAAGCAAAGCCGTTGCGACCCTGCGTGCGTTGCCAGTTGCACTGCACGAGTCGTGTGCCGGCCTCAAGTAATCGACGCCCCAAGAGCACCGATTGACCAAAGAGGTTGCGGCCATAACGCTCGCGGGTCTCCTTGTCGACCACCGACAGGTCGACCGCCTTGCGCACTGCGTCGGATGCGACCACGTCGAGTGCCTTCTGCTGGTTTTGCTTGAGCGATTGGGCAATCGTCTCGCTTTGCAAATAGTTCGCCTGGGCATTGAGCTGATCCACCAACCGCAGGCGGCGCTGAATCACCGCCTCGGGGGCGTTGGGAGACAGCGGCAGGTGCTCGAGACGGAAATCGTCTTCGTTCGGGTTGCCGCCGGTCAGCATCGGGTCGTATTTCGGTCCGAGCATGCCGGCGAACTGACCCGCACGTCGGCCGCCGGCGACGTCCATGCGATGCGGCACGATCACGAACGGGAACATGGGCCCGTTGCCCGGCGCGATCTTCGACAAACACGAACCCATGTGCGGCATGTCTTGCCGGTTCATGTTGTTGACGTCGGGCACGCTCCCCAGGTACGGATAGCCGGTGAACATCCAGTACGAGCCACGCCCGTGATCGTTGTGCAGGTGATTCATCGACCGGACGAGCGCCATCTTGTGCATCAGCGGCGCGGTCAGTGGTAGGTGCTCGCCAAAGCGGATGCCGGGCAGCGAGGTGGCGATGGTGTCGAACTCGCCGCGGATTTCGCTGGGTGTATCGGGCTTGGGGTCCCACATGTCATGCTGTGGCGGTCCGCCCGACAAGTACAGAATGATGCAGTTCTTGGCCGCGCCAAAACTTTTGCCGCGCGGCGTCGATGGGGTTGAAGTCGGCGCTCCGTTGGCGCGCTGCTCGAGCAGCGTGCTCAGCGACAATCCACTCACACCCAAGCCACCGATGCGGAGCATCTCGCGGCGAGACAACGACTCGCCTCGATGGGCGGCTGGACCGAACAGATGGAACATGGCGGGTCCTTCGAGTGGCGGGAATCTCTGAGCCAGCCCCGTTCAGCGGCGTCGACCGCGTGACAGCGGCGACAGCATGCTTGGTCCGAGCGGCTCGTGTCGCTTAGGCAGGAAGCTCTTGCCCCGTCGTTATTTATCGACGGGATTTACTTGCTGGCAGTATAATTCTCGCCGCGGCGCTTGCCAATGCTGATGCTGGCACTAATTTCGGGTATAATCAAATGACCCGCCCACCGTGCCATTTCCCTCCTTGTTAAACTTTGCGGCCTCAAGACCTATGGTTCGCCTTCACGCCGGACGGATTCTTATCGTTGGTTGGGTATTGCTGGGCAGCGTAACTCCTTGCCTTGCCCAGGCGTTTGTCACCCATGTCTTTCCACCGGCGGTCACGCGCGGCGCGACGGTCCGCGTGGTCGTGCATGGTAGCGATGTCGACCGAGCCAGCCAGCTTTGGACCTCAGTCCCCGCCCGTGTGTTGCAAGCCAAAGTCGTGGGTGAGTCGACCCGCGAGCAGGCGACCTTCGATGTGCAGGTGTCGGCCGACGCCCCGCTAGGCCTGCACGGCCTGCGACTGGCGACCGACGATGGCCTGAGCAACCCGGTGATCTTTGCCATCGATGATTTGAAGTCGATCTCCGTGAACTCGCTCAAGGGGGCTGAGGCTGCGAACTCGGTGACCGACGTCAAGTTGCCGATCGCCTTGGCCGGCACATTCCGTTCAGCCTCCATCGATCGCTTTGGCATTGATGTTCAGGCCGGCGAAGAAGTATCGTTCGAGTGTGTGAGCAGCCGACTGGGCAAAGACGCCGATCCACTCATTCGCATTCGTGACGCTCAGGGCAAACGGGTCGTTGAGTACGACAACGACCCAGGCTTGTTCTTCGATTTTCGTTTTGCGCACACGTTTGTCCAGGCTGGGCGTTATGTCGTCGAACTCAGCGACGCCCGTTATCACGGCAACGACGATTGGGCGTATGTGCTGCGGATGGGGCGCTTCCCGGCGGCCCGAGTTGCCGTGCCCGCGGCAGCGTCTGCCGGTCAGGCCGTAACCCTGCGTTTTCCTGAGTTGCCGCGGGTCGAGTCGCCGCTGAGCGTGAAGCCCGACGCTCCCCTGGGGCGATTCTATCATGCCTTGCGACGCGAGGGTGACGCCGCCGCGACGTGGATTGCCGCGAGTGTCACGCGATCTCCCAGCGTGCGTGAGGTCGAGCCGAACAACACACTGGAGCAGGCCACCAAGGTCGAGTTGCCCGCCGTGCTCTGTGGCGTGCTCGACAAGCCGAATCAGATCGACTACTTCTCGTTCGAGTTGAAAAAAGGAGACAAGCTCGACGTGAAAGCCGAGAGCAGCTTGCTCGACTCGGCAGCAGATATTGAGGTGTTCACGCTCGCCCCCGACGGCAAAGAGATGCAGCGAATCGATGACGTGCTGCTTGAAGAGGCCTCGTTGGTATTGAGCGCGAACCGTGATGGACTGTACGCGATCGGCATTCATGACGTGACACGCGGCGGCGGAGTGGGTTTTGCCTACCGCGTCGAAGCTCGGCCGGCCGAACCGCAGTTGAGCGTGCTCGCCGACTTCTCTGCCCTCACGGTGCCGCAGAATGAATATCAGTCGCTCCCGTTGGTGTTCACGCGAACGAACTACAACGGTGCCATCGAGCTCAAACTGCTCGGCGCTCCGACGGGGGTCACGCTGGATAACCCCCTCGTCCCCGAAGGGGTCAACACCCATTTTTTGCGTGTTCGGGCCGCGACTGCGGCTCCGCAGGGGGTGCATACCTTGCAACTGCTCGCGTCGGCCGAGGTGGATGGCAAGCCGATCACGGCGGTCGCTCGCACGCAACCCCTGATCGATCGGCAACTCTACAATGTCGATTTGATCAAATACGCCTTGCGCGATAATCAGCGTCGGCTGCCACCGTCACTGAGCGACCGCATCGCGCTGCAGGTCACGCCCCCCGCGCCATTTTCAGTGGAGTTGCCTGAACCGCTGGTGACCTTGGTGCGGTATCTGACCATCGACTTCCCCCTGCACACCACGCGTCGCCATGAGTTTGCAGGCGACATCAACTTTCGAGCCGATGGCGGACAAATTGGCCAGGAGTCGGAAATTCGCCGTCAGATTTACAGCCGCTTCACGCCCGCTACCCCCGCCAAGCTCTTAACGCATGGCACGTTCTTCTCGCGCAATTTGCCCAACGAGACGAAAGATCGTGTTGATTTGTCGGCGACCGCCGAACTCGCGGGCCGCAAGGTGACGCTGGTCCGCAGTTTCGATTTGGAATTGAAGGCTGCGTACGATCTCACATTTGAGCCCAAGAGCGTGCCGGTATTGCCGGGTGAGTCGGCGGTGTTTCGCTTAGAGGCGACTCGTTTGCCCCCATTTACAGGCGCCATCACGATCGAGCCCACGTTGACGCCGGGCGTGACGCTCCCCGATTCGATCACCATTCCGGAAGGTGCGAGCGGCTCGGACGTGAGCGTGCAAGTTCCGGCCGGTGCTGAACCGCGCAAGGTTCGTGTCCGCTTACAAAGTCGTGCTCAGGTGGGCAAATTCATCGAGGAAGGTCGACCCAAAGACGTCGAAATCGACATCAAGAAACCCGAAGTCAAACCGACACCCGTCAAACCGTGAAGATCATCGCCATGCGAAATTACGTCTCCGTTGCGAGCCTCTGCTTGGCACTCCTCGGCTGGCTTGGACTCGTTGAGGCTCGCGCCATCGAGTTCTCGTCGATCGAAGTCGTGCCCCAGGCCGTCAACCTGACCGGACAGCGCAGCCGTCAGCAGTTGCTCGTCACCGGACAGCTTGAGACGGTACAGTCCGCTGACCTGACGCGATTGGCCAAGTATCAATCGCTCGACGAGAAAGTCGTGTCGGTCGATTCCAGCGGGCTGTTGAGCCCTCGCGGACAAGGTGAGACCGCGGTCGTGGTGCGTGTTGGCACCCATGAGCAGCGGGTCATGGTGCAGGTGGGGGACCTGACGGTTCCGGATTTGACAGACTTCCGCACCGAGGCGATCGCGGCCATGAGCCGTGCCGGTTGCAGCCAGGGTGCCTGTCACGGCTCGCCCCAAGGGAAGAACGGTTTCCGCCTGAGTTTGCGAGGTTACGACCCGGATCTTGACCTGGCGACCGTGACCCGCGAGTCCGCCGGTCGGCGCATCAATATCGTGCAGGCCGAGGAAAGCCTGCTGCTGCGAAAGGGCTCGGGAGGCATCGCGCATCAGGGTGGCATTCGCTTCCGACAGGGTGACTCCGCGTATCAAACCCTGCGGCAGTGGATTGCCGAAGGAGGACGCGACAGCGAGACGCGACGCAAGCTCGTGCGGCTCGAAGTGCTCCCCAACGCGCGTCGTTTGCACAGTGATTATCCGCATCAGCAAGTCGTGGCCTTGGCGCACTTTGACGATGGCAGCGTGCGTGACGTTTCGCCGCTGGCCGTGTTCAGCGCCGCGAACGACCCGGCCGTCGAGGTCACGTCCCACGGCGAGGTCCACTTTCAAGCGACGGCTGAAGCGACCGTGCTTGTCCGATACTTGGAGCAAGTCAAAAGCGTGCGGCTGACCTATGTGAAGCACGATGCAACGTTCGCGTTTGCCGGACCTACGCCCGCAAACATCGTCGACCAGCAGATATTTGCCAAGCAACGGCAACTCCAATTGCAACCGGCGAACGTGGCGGACGACGCAGTATTTCTCCGTCGGGTGTTTCTCGACGTGACGGGCATGCTCCCCACGGCGGACGAAGCCCGCGCGTTCTTGCAATCGACCGCATCCGACAAGCGAGCCAAGCTGATCGACTCCTTGCTGGAACGAGACGAGTATGCACAGTTTTGGGCCATGAAATGGGCCGACATCATGCGCGGCAGCCGCGAGACGATCTCGGAGCGCGGCGTGCACAGCTTCCATCGTTACCTCGTCAAGCAATTCGCGGCCGACCGCTCGTTTGCCGAATTGGCCGCCGAGGTGTTGACCAGTTCCGGCAACACGCTCTATCGGCCCGAGGCGAACTTCTATCGCATTGCGAACACCCCCGAGGACGCGGCCGAGAGCATGGCGCAGTTGTTTTTGGGAGTGCGCGTGCAATGTGCCCGCTGTCATAATCATCCGTTCGAGGCGTTGACCCAAGGGGACTATTACGGCTTGGCGGCGTATTTTGCCCGCGTGAAGAACAAGGGCAAGCAGTTCATGGTCGACGACACGACCATTTACCTCACGCGCAATGGCGAGGTGCAGCATCCCTTGTTGCGCAAGCCGGTTGAGCCGGTAGCGCTGGGCACACCGGCCGGGACGTTGACGCCGGACGACGATCGCCGCGAACGATTGGCGGCTTGGCTCGTGTCGAGCGACAATAAGTACTTTGCGGCCTCGACGGTCAATCGCATCTGGTATCATCTGCTAGGACAGGGGATCGTCGAGCCGGTCGACGACTTCCGCGACTCGAACCCCCCCTCGCATCCCGAACTGCTTCAGGCCCTCGCCCAAGATTTTGTCCGTGGCGGTTATCGATTCAAGCCGATCTTGCGGACGATCCTCAACTCGAAGACCTATCAGCTTGACTATCGTGCGCCGCGGCAGTCGTCCCCCGCGGCGGCACGGGGCGACCGGTACTTTGTTCGCGCCAAGATTCGCATGCTCACGGCCGAGCAAATTCTGGACGGCATTTCACAAGCCACGGGAATTCCCGAGGTGTTTCCAGGTTATCCGGCCGGGACACGCGCCATTGAACTGGCCGAAGGGGCCGTCGAGCATCACTTTCTCACCGCGTTTGCCAAGCCGATTCGCGATCAACAATGCGACTGTGCTCGAGAAGAAGAGCCTTCATTGAATCAGGTCATTCACCTGCTCAACAACAGCAGCGTGGTTGAGAAGACCCGAGCGACGCGCGGTGCCTTGCAACGCGCACTGGCCGACAAGAAGTCGACCAGTGAAATTGTCGACCGATTGTATCTGGCCATGCTGAGTCGTTTTCCCACGGCCGAGGAAAAACGTCTGGCCGAGCAGCATGTGACCAGCGTCGGCGATCGCGCGGCCGCCCTGGAAGACCTCCAGCACGCGCTGCTCAACCTCAACGAATTTCTGCTGCGTCACTAACGTTACATGCCCAGCGAAACGAGTGGGCGAGCGATACGAACACTCGACTCCTCGGCCAGATTCACGATCGCCGGGTCGGCGTTGAGATGGAACGGCTTCCAGGCCTCGACGACCGGTTGCGCGTATTTGGCTCCATTGCCGCGGATGACCCGCGCGACATAGCCGTTGCTCAGCTCGACATACGATCCGATCGGGAATAGCCCCACGGTTTCCAAGAGTGCGCGCACGACGCGAATGTCGTACAGGCCTCGCCCGGCGTCGCGCACCATGGTCTCGATCGCATAGTAGGGGAGCATGCCGCGGCGATGTGGCCGCTGGGCCACCAGCGCCGTGTACGAGTCGGTGACCGCCGCGATTCGGGCCAACGGATGGATGCCCGCCCCTCTTCGCTGACGAGGATACCCGCTGCCATTGGAGCGTTCGTGCATCTGGTAGGCGACCATGCGTGACGCGACGGGAACGGTATCCAGATGTTTTTCGAGCAACGAGAACGTCGTGAATGGGTGTTTGGTGACCTCGGCATACTCAGCTTCGTTGAGCATGCGATTGGCCTCGATGAGCGCCGGCGGGATGGCAAGCATGCCCACGTCGTGGATCAAGCAGCCGGTGGCCAACTCGGTCAGCGAAGTTTCGTCCAGTCCGAGCATGGATCCGACCGCGATCGACAGCATGGCGGCATGTTGACTGTGCCGGCTCGGAAAGGGCCAGGCGTACGGGTTCGCGCCGAGGCATACAAATACGTCAAAGTCGGTCGCTGCGGCATCGAGCGATGTGCTGATGGCGGAGTGCATGGCGTCGAGCCCGTCGACTGCGCCACTGAGCAGACTGTCCTTGAGCAGCTTGTCGATTTGCCCGGCGTTGCGTTCGTGTCGATTGGCCAACTCGGACGTAAACGATTCGTCATATTGCGATGCGCCTGGCACGTTCAACTTGGCGCTGAACGCGTCGCGGCTGGGTTTCCAAGCCGTGTCATGTTCGGTGGCCGCAAGCTGATCGAGTTCGCGACTGAGGTCCGTTTCGTGTTGCAGTCGTGATGCCAGTCGGGCAGGCGGGGCCTTGGAGAGCATTCCTTGCGGCTTGAAGGCGTTGATCCGCGCCATGTCGCCAACGCTCACCGACAACTGGGACACGCCGCGCATGCGCAGGTTTTGCAGCAGCGTGTCCGTGATCGTCGCTCCGGCCGCAAGCAACTTGAGTTGTTGCGAATCGAAAATGTCGGAGCTCAACGACGCGCCAAGGGGGAGATGGTTCAGGCTCAGTGTGGTGTACATCGTTACAAGCACGTCCCGGGCGGGGTTAGATCGGTCAGAGTTAAACTTAAAGTAAATCGCACCAAGCAACGTCCGTTCGCGTCAGGAGTCGGCCAGCGAGTTGAGGAATATCCGTGTGTGCGTCGGACAGTTTATTGGCAATGTCGCGCAGCGGAATGTTTTCCAACTCGTAGAACACGACCGGGTCGTCATCATCATCCTGGATCACATTGCAGGTGCGGCCGAGAATCTGCTCGCACTCGACCAATGTGACCTCTTGCTTAGGGAGCACGAGCAGGCTGCGCAGGCCGCCGCCGCATTCGGCCCAGTGGGGCATGGCTTCGCGGGCGGCCAGTCGCAACGGTTCGGCAATCTCCAGCCGCTCGGCCTGGGCCCCTTTCGTCACGAGATCTTGTTTTTGTAGCTTCCGCACGGCACCGTGTGCCGCCGCGCGGATGGCTGACGCCAGCCTGCCGCGCGTATCGCTATCCCACACGATCGTGCGCCGCAAGCTTGCTTTGCCATCGAACAGCTCTGCTTCGACAGACCGCTCGATTTCAGCCAGCAATTGCGAAACGACTCGTGAGAGTTGCCACGCCACCTCGGGACACGATTCATACCAAGGTTTTAGCGCACGATCGCGTTGCGCCTCATCGCTTTTGAGCGTGAATGACTTCGCAAGATGCTCCAGATCGCAGTTCAAGTCGAGTAATTGTGAACTTTGTTGAGCCAATCGGGCCGAGACCGTGTTGATCAACCGCAACGCATTGCGCAAACAGATACTCTCGATCAGGCATTTGCAAAATAGTTGCAGACAGTCGCGTTCGGGCAAGGGCTTCGTGGTGTTTGATTCGTTGCTCCGCAGCAAGCCAGGGATCGTTTTCGGTGCAATCATCTCGAGTCGCTCGATCTGTTGCCCGACCTGTGATTCGAGTTGTTTAAGCTCGTCGCTGATCGTGCGTTTGATGAGCCGCACGTGCTCCACGAACCATTCAACGGCTGACTGACCGGCCGACACGCGCGCTGGATGGTTTTCGAGCACGTCGGCGAACCATTTGTCCAAGGCATCATTGAGCGCTTCTGCCAGGCACTTCACGTTGGGCTCAATTCGGCTATTCAACGCGGTTAACGGCAATTCCAACAGCTCAATCGCCGTTTTTGAAAAAGCCTCGGGTGGTTGATCGACGAGTTGTCGGTGAATCCAGTCGAGTTCGTTTTCGGAGGTTACGCGACGAATCAACCCCGCAACCATTTCGCGGACACCGTCCACGGACAGGGAAATGGACTTCGCAAACGGCTCGGCCGCCTCGCGCATTTGCACCTTCGAGGTCTGCTTGGGGGAGTTGTCGCCGCGAATGATGAGGGTCTCCGAGGTCGTCGGAGGGCCGAAGTTCTTGATCGCGTCATTCACGCCCCGCCAACTGTCGACAAACGTCTGGCAGAGCGCATTCAAGGCCGAGGCGGGCACTTCCAGCCGCGACCGGGCAATGGTTCGTAAGGAAAAACTACGCACCACGGGCTCAAACTGGTCGGCCGGCTCCGCGGTCGATGCTCGGCATGCATCGAAGAATCCAGCCGCTGTGGTCAGGCTGCTGCGGTAACAATACTCGGAGAGCATCTCGATGCGGCGATCAAATTGCGCGTCATCGAGTTCTTCGCCCAAGTGTACAAGATACGTATTTGGCAGGGTCATTGGGCCGACGCCCATCGACACGGCGGGCAAACTGGCGGGTTCGGTGTCGCTGAATCCAAACCGGCTAAAATGAAATAGTTCGCGCAGGCAAGCGCTCGAGTTGGCGCTCGCCAACGGGGTTGTCGTCGAACGGCGGTCGCTGACGTGGGCCAATATCAGTTGTAAGTTTTCGTCACTGAGCCCCAGATCGGCCATGATGCGTCGCACGCCCACGGCGATGTCGATGGCCATGCCCCCTCCAGAGCCTCCCGATGACGCTGTCACCAAATAAACACGCGGCGGGAGGTTTTTGAAATCGAGGCCCGAGACGGCCGACGACTTGTCAATGGCGTGGACATCACACGTCGCGAGCAAGGCTGCGCGGATCGTCTGCCAGATGGTCTGAGCATGAGCTGCGTACGCGAGCCGTCCTAACGGACGCATCCCCTCGGTGTTCAACGAACGCGGAATGTTGTACAGCCAGCGCCGGTTGAGCCACCGCAACAAATCTCGGGCGTCGCCTCGATATTCACTCGACGAATTAAGTGGCAGATGTAATATGTCGCGCGGAGTCAGCGATGAAACCTCGTCGCCATGCAGCGCGTTGTAGACCGTCTTGGCGTTCGTGTCGATAAGCAGCATGCGCATCGCGGGCATGTCGACGCGCGGCCCAAAGCGATCGGCCAGTCGCCGCTTCAAGTGTTGCAGCATGGTGGCCCCCAGGCCACCGAGACCGATGTAAAGCGTGGGACGGAATAATTCGCGGTGCGGATCCATCGCCACCGGCGGCAAATTGGTTGCGCGCGACTCGCCCTTCGCCGTTTGGGTTGTCGCGCGACGGCGCTCGCGTGGCTGTCGATGGGCTTCTCCGGTCAGTGAATGGTCTGCGTCTTGGAGCGATTCTGGAGCTAACTGGACCGTACTTCGCAACTCAGAGTCGGCGACATGCGGAAGAGACGCCGTTGACACAGGATGATTCAGCGATGATGGAACCGACTTGACCAGGCTCTCGATCAATTCGCGGCAACTGGCAAACCGCTGCGCCGGAGACTTCATCAGCGCGCGGGCGATCACGGCCTGATCCGTAAATGGCAACATGGTCAGCATTGGCCGACCATAAATGTGCTGCGCCGCCAGTTGCGCGGTCGTTCGCCCAACGAATGGCAACGAGCCCGTGAGCATCTCGTGATACACGAGGGCGAGGCTATACTGATCGCTGTTAGAATGCGGATGACCGTCAAACACTTCGGGCGGAGCGTACAGCGGCGTCAAGGCATGTTGCGATGTGATGGTCAGTTCGTCGAGCGCGCGTACCAGGCCGAAGTCGGCCACTTTGACATGCTCGCCCACCAGCAGCAGGTTTTCGGGCTTCACATCCAGGTGCTGCAAACCATGCACGGTACGGATGTGATCGAGCGCATCGGCGGCATCGCGAAGATAGCTCAGCAACTCCTCACGCGGGATGCCGCGCAAGCCTTGCTCATTGCATTCGTCAAAGCGTTGTTTCAGACTTCGGTCGGCAAGTTCGGTCAGGATGCTGAGTTTGCCATCGAGCATCTCGACCCGTTCGATCGAGAGCACGAACGGATGTCGTACATCTTTCACGCGATTGAACGCTTTTAACTCACGAACCGCGCGATCTCCGTCGGTCTGCCCGTAAACGATCTTGAGCGCCTTGGGAATGCCGCCCGGGACGCGAACCTTCCAGACTTCGCCATAGCCACCGCCGCCAATACGTTCGACGACCTCGTACCCTAGCAGGGTTGAAGGCAGAGTCGGAGCAGTGTTTGTCGAGGCAACGGATGACATATACGATGGGTCTGCGGTTCAAGTCGTGTCGCGATCAGTCATTGCCCAGCAGGGTCGTGAAGTAGGTCTTGCAGGCATGCGTGAGAAAATCGTCGGTCATTTCGAAGGGCAAGTCGTTGTAGTTGCAATAATTGCGGACTTGCAGCAACAGATCGCGGGGATGGCAGCGGCGCATCGAGCGTTGATTGCGGCGATAATAGTTTTCCATCAGATGATCGACGACCTCGGCGCGATACTCACACCCCATCGCCTGCGCATAGATGCGAAACAATTGATGAAATTCTTCAATGCCCGGATCGGTGACTTCAATCTTGTAGGGAATCCGACGCAAGAACGCCTCGTCGACCAGGTCGCGCGGTTCGATATTGGTCGAGAACACGACCAACTGCTCAAACGGTACTTGGATCTTTTTGCCCGACGCCAGGGTCAGAAAATCGTGCCGAGCCTCGAGTGGGATAATCCACCGGTTGAGCAATTCGGCAGGGGCAATGCGTTGTCGGCCAAAATCATCAATGAGCAAGCAACCACAATTGCTCTTGAGTTGCAGAGGAGCTTCGCTGGTATTGCTCCGCGCGTCGTGGCGTATTTCCAAATTGTCCATCGTCAACTCGCCGCCAACAACCACCAGCGGGCGGCGTATCTTGATCCAGCGTCGATCGTATCCCGACTGCTTCGCCAGTGATTTGCGATCGCTGTCAAAGGGTACATGATAGGCCTGATCGAACAGCTTGATGACCTGGCCCCCTTCGTACAGGACGTGCGGGATCCAGATCTTTTGCCCAAAACAGGCGGTAATCTTTTTGGCGAGCGTCGACTTGCCGTTGCCCGGCGCGCCGTAGAGAAACATGCCGGCGCCGGAATTGATCGCGGGGCCCAACTTCTCGAAGATCGAAGCGTCGACCGATATGCCCGAGACGGCCTCTTCGAGTTGCTGACGACGCACCGCCTCGGCGGAAATCGCTTGCGCCTCGACGGCGATCACGTAGTCCATGAGCGGCACGGGGGCCGGACCGATGTACGCGCAGGCGGCGATCGCGGCTTGCGCTTGCTTGCGCCCCTGCTCGGTCAAGGTGTAATAGTAGTCGTTAAACGGCGCGGAACCCGCATGAACGAACACCTGTCTCGTGCGCAGCGAGGCATACACGCTCTCTAAAATACTGAACGGTAGCGCCAGTTGCTCGGCGATATTGCGGCCACTCGCCGTGCCAGCCATCTGCACGTATTTGACCATCAGCGACTCGATAAACGGCGTGCTGAGTCCGGTCTCTTCGATACTCCGCGGTTCGGTTGGGCAAAACGCCTCGTCCGATAGCAGCGTCGAGAGCAGATCGAGCTCAATATCTTGCGTTTGTGAGACCGGCATAACAGGCTCGATCGAGAAGGGAGTGAATGGATGCTGACAAATCTAGGTTATGACTAGTGTTTCGCCCGCGAATGTGGACGCGTCGCAGGGTGAGTTGCACGGAGCTGTTTCGAGATTGCCGATTACCCTCGTGATGCGTTTTATGTCGGAATCGACGATTATCACGGCGGCCTAGCTGCACCGGTGCTCCAAAAGCCGCGAGGGCACGCTGTCAACACGCTCTTGCGAACTAGAGTTTCTTACCCATTAGAGGATTCATCGCCGATCCGAGAATTGCCATGTTGGTCGCCGACAAAGACGTTACGAAGTCGATCTGGTTCCTCGTCGGTCAGGTGGACGAGTCTGGTCCCAACCGATGCATTCCGATTCACTCTTCGCCCTACTTAATTGGCCGACGTGCCGATTTAGGCCTCTGCTTGCCGCGCCGCACCATCTCGACGGTGCATGCCGAGTTGAGCTTCAAAGGGCAAGACGTTTTTGTGCAAGATCTCAACAGCACCAACGGGACCTACGTGAACGGTCGGCGGATCAGCGCTCCGACTCAGCTGCATGAGGAAGATCTGCTGCAGATCGCCGACGTGCCCTTTCGCCTTCGTCGACAGGCGGCCAATCAACAAGGCCGCACGGTCTCCGAAGATGTTGTGGACCACGCCTTGGCCCTGGTGCAATTCGACAAATTGATGCGCGATCGGGCCGTGGTGCCGTATTTTCAGTCGATTGTCGAGCTCGAAAACCAACGCCCGATCGGTTATGAGGTGCTGGGGCGGAGCAATCTGTTTGGCCTCGAAAGCCCCTACGCCATGTTCCAGGCCGCCTCGCGCCTCGATCTGGAACTCGAATTGAGTCGCATGCTCCGCTGGGAAGGGGTGCGAGTGGGCTCGACCGTCGGCGCGCTCAAACATTTGTTCGTCAACACACACCCCATGGAGTTGAGCAAGCCCGGCTTGATCGACTCACTCGAAGCGGTCCGCAAGATTGACGAATCGCTCGCCTTGACCTTGGAGATCCACGAGGCCGCGATCTCGAATCTGACGGAAATGCGCGAGTTACGCGCCCGATTGGCCGAACTCAAAATCGGACTCGCTTTCGATGATTTTGGCGCGGGCCAAGCCCGGCTCGTCGAATTGGTCGAAGTGCGACCTGATTACCTAAAGTTCGACATGCGCATGATTCGCGATATCGATCAGTCGACGCAGCGGCAGCAGATGTTGGCTTCGCTGGTGAAGATGACGTCCGAGCTAGGCTGCTTGACGCTGGCCGAGGGGATCGAGACCCTGGGCGAGCACGACGCTTGTCAGGAGTTGGGTTTCAAGTTGGCGCAAGGCTTTTTGTACGGCAAACCTGCGCCCAGCCACTGTTTCCAAAGCGAGCCGGCGAACTTGACGAGTCGCTAACTCACGAGCCCACGCTCGGTGAGCATCGCCACGATGCGATCGACGCATTGCTCGACGTTCCATTCATGCGTGGGCACAACCAGGTCGGCGTGCGTCGGCGCTTCATAAGGCGCCGATACGCCTGGAAACTCGGTCAATTCGCCTTGGTCGGCTCGCACGTACATCCCCTCCGTGTCACGTTGGCGGCAGACCTCGACCGGTGCCGACAAGTGGATTTCGACAAAGCGGTCTTTACCCACCACCTCGCGAGCTTTCTGACGAAATGCGGCTTCCGGGGCGACAAACGCGCACAGGCAGATCAGCCCGGCATCGTTCATAAGCTTGGCCACTTCCATGCTGCGGCGCAAATTTTCGCTCCGCTCGCGCGACGTGAAGCCAAGGTCCTTGCTGATCCCATGCCGCATCTGCTGGCCATCGAGCACCGTGACGGCGCAGCCCTGATTAAACAGCCGTCGTTCCAAGGCCGCGGCGATCGTCGTTTTGCCGGCACCCGAGAGGCCGGTGATCAGCACGGTGGCCCCCGGATGCCCGAAGCGACCTTGCCGCTCGACCCGAGTCACTTGACTTCCTTGCGAACCGCCCTGTTCGGCCGTCGAGTCAACGTCCCATAAATCCTTGACGCCGATCGACGCCTCGCGATCGATGATCATCGCGGCGCCAACCGTGTTGTTGGTGATCCGGTCGACGAAGATAAACGCCCCGGTCAGGCGATTTTTTCGGTACGGATCGAAACACAACGGCTGATTGAGTTGCAGCGTGCAGCGTCCCACTTCGTTCATTTGCAACTGCGCCGCGTCTTCTCGATGCAGCGAATTGACATCGATTCGGTATCTCAACTCGGAGACCGCACCGGTCACGAGCTTGGTCGTGTGTTTAATCCAATACTGTTTGCCGGGCACGAGCGGCTGGTCATTAAGCCAGACCACCATCGCTTCGACCGTCCGATCGACGCGCGGCGTATTGCCGGGATGCACCAGCATGTCGCCCCGGCTAATGTCGACCTCGTCGGCCAGTGTGATCGTGATCGACTGCGGAGCAAACGCTTCTTCCAATTCGCCTTCGTAGGTCACGAGTCGGGTCACGCGGCTCTTGCGCCCCGAGGGGAGCACCATCAACTCGTCCCCCTGCCGCACGACTCCCGAGGCGATCGTGCCGCAGAAGCCGCGAAAGTTGAGGTCCGGGCGAGTCACATACTGCACCGGATAGCGGAAGTCGATCAAGTTGCGATCGGAACCGATGTAGACCGTCTCCAGGTAGTGCATCAGCGTGCCCCCCTGGTACCAACTCATGTGCTCGCTCGGGTCGACAATATTGTCGCCGCGCAGGGCCGAGACGGGAATGAAGTGCAGGTCGCCCATTTCGAGCTTGGCCGCAAACGCGACGTAATCCTGCTTGATCTTCTCGAACACTTCTTGCGAGTAGTCGACGAGATCCATTTTGTTGACGGCAACGACCACGTGCTTGATGCCGAGCAGCGAGACGATGAAGCTATGCCGCCGCGTTTGCTGCAACACGCCGTGTCGGGCGTCGATGAGAATGATCGCCAGGTTGCAGGTGCTCGCCCCGGTGGCCATGTTGCGTGTGTACTGCTCATGACCGGGACAGTCGGCGATAATGAATTTGCGCTTGGCCGTCGAGAAATAGCGATAGGCGACGTCGATCGTGATGCCCTGCTCGCGCTCGGCCTTGAGCCCGTCGACCAGCAAGGAGACATCGATTTCACCGCCGGCCGAGCTTTTCTTTTCGCTGTCTTTTTTGACCGCCGCGAGTTGGTCCTCGTAGACCATCTTCGAGTCGTGCAACAGTCGTCCGATGAGCGTGCTCTTGCCGTCGTCGACGCTGCCACAGGTGAGCAGTCGCAGCAGCTCTTTGCGCTCGTGCTGCGCGAGATAGGCCTCGATGTCTTTTTCGATCAGATCGGTTTCGTTAAGCATGATTGAAAAGCGGAAAGCAGAAAGCGGAAAGCCGCCAGGAGTATTCGATGCGCGAGGACTCAATTAAGCTGATGTTTGATGTTACTTCGGAAGCGTCACGTCAGCGTGAGCCCTCTCACCGCTTTCGGCTCTCCGCTCTCGGCTTTAGAAATAGCCTTCCCGTTTCTTTTGTTCCATCGACGCTTGTTCATCGTGATCGATGACGCGCCCTTGACGTTCGCTGGTGCGCGCCAACAGCATTTCCTGAATGATCTCGGGGAGCGTTTTGGCCTGCGATTCGACCGCGCCGCTGAGCGGGTAGCAACCCAGCGTGCGAAAACGGACCATCTTCATCTCCGGCTTCTCCCCCGGCTTCAAGGGGAAGCGGTCGTCGTCGACCATAATCAGGTTGCCGTCCCGATGCACGACCGGCCGCTGGGCCGCAAAATACAACTGCGGAATCGGAATCTTTTCCAGGTGCACGTACTGCCAGACGTCGAGCTCCGTCCAGTTCGACAGCGGAAACACCCGAATCGATTCCCCCTTGTTGATCTTGCCGTTGTACAGGCTCCACAACTCGGGGCGTTGGTTCTTGGGGTCCCACTGGTGGAACTGATCGCGGAACGAATACACACGTTCTTTGGCGCGAGATTTTTCCTCGTCGCGCCGCGCGCCGCCAAACGCCGCATCGAACTTGTGCAGATCGAGCGCCTGCTTCAAGGCGACCGTCTTCATAATGTTCGTATGCTTCTGGCTGCCAAACGTGATCGGATTGACTCCCTCGGCGAGCCCTTCCTGATTCACGTGGATGATCAGCTTGATGTTGTAGTTCTGCGCGATCCAATCACGAAAGCGATACATATCCTGGAACTTCCAGGTCGTATCGACGTGCATGAGTGGAAAAGGCAACGGAGCGGGGTGAAACGCCTTCAGAGCCAAGCGAAACATCACCATCGAGTCTTTGCCCAACGAGAACAACATGACCGGGTTCTCAAACTCGGCTGCGACCTCGCGAATGATGTGGATGCTTTCCGCTTCGAGTTGGCGTAGATGTGTGAGGGAATAGGCAGTCATGGAAGGATGGCGAAAAGACTCCGTTTTTTCAGGCTCAATGAACCCGAACCATACCATATTTGTCCCGGACGTGGCTAGTTGTGTGAGCCACCCGGCAGCAAGTACGCCGAGAGAGAGACGCTTACTTGCTAGCGTCGATACTGGTCGGTGGCTGTATTTCGAGCAATACGCTCTCCGACTCGGTGCCGGGCAACGGCCAAGACGATTTTTTACGCAGCTGCAACGTTGAGAGCAGCCCCGCCTCGCGGGCCTCGCGCCGCTCCTCGGTCCAGGCCGGCCCTTTGATGACCAGCAGCCGACCAAACGCGCCCCAGCATGGCTTGAACCAAGTCAGCAGCTTCTTGATGGGCGCGACCGCGCGGACCACCAACGCATCGAAATAGTCGAACTTGAGCAACTCTTCAGCCCGGCCGTAATGCACCTGCACCTGCAACTTCATGCCCCCCACAATATCGTCGAGCACCTTCGCCTTCTTGGCCATCGACTCGGACAGCGTCACATCGAGGTCGGGACGCACGATGGCGAGAATAATCCCCGGCACGCCACCCCCCGTCCCCACGTCCATAATCTTGGCGCTCATTTCCAACTGCTCGGCAATTTTCAAGCTGTCCACGACGTCGCGCTGCACGAACAGATCGTAGGTCGTATGCCGGGTCAGATTGATCTTCGCGTTCCAGTCCCAAAGCCGGTGGACGTAATCGTCGAGTTGGGCCACCTGCGCCGCAGGCAATTCGATCGACGAGAGCGACAACGCCGCAGCCAAACTGGAAGATTCCGAGACCGTGTCTGACATCCGCTCGCCTAATTATTGAGGTCTGCGCGGCCTGTGAGCCAGGGCGGCCATAGGAAGCCCGGTGTTTAAGGGCCTCGCGTTGCTAGCCGGGGCTCATTCGCTGCGCAAGGGTCAATCAAGATGGCCATTTTACCGCTAAACTACACCCCATCTTAGCAAGCGGCCCGGTGCAGTAGCAATCGTTCATCAGGGCACGGTCGGACTTTGCCCTCGATGGCGTTCAGTTTGCGCGTGCGGCCCAAGTCCAGTGCCGATCGCTGCTGGCCTGTACCGTGTTGGGAGCAAAGCCGTGTGCAGCCACGAGTTCGCGCACTTCGTCGAGCGTAAGCGCGGCATGTAGCGAGGCGGAGAACATGGCTCGTTGCCGCTCGTTGGCCCCCTCGGTGTAGGTCTCGACAAGCTCGTCGAGTGCGAATCGATTGACCGGGCGGAGCAAATCACGAAAGAAAAACAGCCCTCCTGGGGCAACGAGCCGCACCGCCTCGGCAAACACGCAGCGAGGGTCGGGGATGTGATGCACGATGCTGTTGGACATGACTGCGGCGAACGAAGCGGCCAAGAGAGGCGATGATTTAGCGTCGACGCAAGCCAGGCGAAGCTGCGATCCCAGTCCGGCACGCTCGATGTTCCGCTCCGCGACGTCGAGCATCGAACGAGCCAAATCGACCCCCAAGATGCGCCAGCGAGGGTCTCGCCGGGCCAACTCAATCGGAATCAGGCCCGTGCCTGTCCCCAGGTCGAGCACTTCGCCCCTCGAGGGCTCGCCTCCCCAGGCTGCGATAAAATCGTCGACGAACCGGCGATTGACTTGGCGATGATCGATCGCATCGTAGTCGAGTGCCTCCTCGGCGGTATCCATCACTTCGTCTTCGAGGACTCGAGGCAACATGAGCAGCACACCATCCATTGGGGCAGAATCGCACGATGATGTCGCCCATTGTGGCGGTCTGGGGCTCCAGACTCTAGATATTGTTGTCCAGGCAGACGCAAAAATCTCACGGCACGGAATTGACGGACGGGTCGGTCGCAGGTTATAAAGTTCGATCTGTAAGCAACTTCTGTTTGGTAAGGAGAGTGCGACGTGGGTGGCATCAGCGATCGAGCACAAGAGATCAAGCGTCGGCGCAAGCGCCGCGAAAAAATTGAGAAGTTCAAGCACAAGCTCAAGAAGGCCACCACCTCGGAAAAGGCCGTCATGATCGAGAAAATTCGCAAGATGACCGTCGGTTCCGAGGTCATCATCGCCAATCTCGGTTTGGAAACCGAGCGCTAACGCTCCGTTCCCACAATTCCGGCTTTTCTCTCCGTGGGGAATTTTTTACCCCACGGTGGTACTTGTATCGCCGGTGATTGACTCGAACGTAAACTCTCCGCCGCGGAAGTCGACATACACGGTCGAATCCGCAGCCAGCGAACCCTTCAGTAACTCGGTTGCCAGCGGATTTTGAATCCGCTGCTGAATCACTCGCTTGAGTGGGCGCGCACCGTAAGTCGGATCGTAACCCAACTCGGCAATTTGCTCCCGGGCCGCGGCGGTCACCTCGAGCTTCATCTCCTGCGCCTCGAGTTGCTTCTCGAGCCGCTTGAGTTGCAAATCCACAATCCGTTGAATATGGCGACGGTCGAGAGGGTGAAACACGATCGTCTCGTCGATGCGGTTGAGGAACTCCGGCAGGAACCGGCCTTCGAGCGCGTCCTGCACCGCTTCGCGGATCTGCTGGCTGGAGCCGCCGTCGCGGGTAATTTCCTGAATCATCTGACTGCCGACGTTACTGGTCATCACGACGATCGTGTTGGTGAAGTCGACCGTGTGACCCAGGTTGTCGCTGAGCCGGCCGTCGTCGAGCACTTGCAACAGGATATTGAATACGTCGCGATGGGCTTTCTCGATCTCGTCGAGCAGCACGACTGAGTACGGTCGACGGCGGACCGCTTCGGTCAGTCGGCCCCCTTCTTCATACCCAACGTATCCCGGCGGAGCACCGATCAAACGGCTGACGGTGTGTTTCTCCATGAACTCGCTCATATCGAGGCGCACCATCGCGTTCTCGTCGTCGAACAACACCTCGGCGAGCGCTTTGCACAGTTCGGTTTTGCCGACACCCGTGGGGCCCATGAACAGGAACGAACCGATGGGGCGATTCGGGTCTTGCAATCCGCTCCGCGAGCGCCGCACGGCGTTCGACACGGCCGTCACGGCCTCGTCCTGGCCGATGACCCGTTGATGCAGCCGCTCTTCAAGCACGAGTAACTTGGCACGCTCGGTCTCCATCATGCGACTGACGGGGACACCGGTCCAGGCGCTGACCACCTCGGCGATTTCCTCGGGACCAACTTCCTGTCGCAACAAACGTCGCGCTGTCGTGGGAGCCGGTTGTGACTCGGCATTTTCGATCGAGGCGGTGAGCTTCTTGCGCTCCATGTCGAGTTCGTAGAGCCGTTGATATTGCTTCTCATCGATCGGCAGACCCGAGGCCTGGGCCTCCTTGATGGCCGTGCTCTGCTGTTGAAACTCGTGGGCAACGCGGTCGAGCCGGGTGCGAATTTCTTGCGTGTCGCCAAGCCCCGCCTTCTCGGCTTCCCATTGATCGCGCAGGTCTTTGAGCTTTTTCTTCAGCTCCGTCATTTCCTCTTCAATCTCGTGCAGGCGATCAATGGCATGCTCTTCTTTTTCTTCCGCGAGTTGCCGCGCGGCCAGTTCCAATTGCATCAACCGCCGCTGCACCTGATCGATTTCGGTCGGGACACTTTGCAACTCCATCGAGAGTCGGCTCGTGGCCTCATCCATCAGGTCGATGGCCTTGTCGGGCAAAAACCGATCGGTGATGTAGCGGTGCGACAGTTGCGCCGCCGCAACGAGCGCCGAATCCTTGATCTTGACCCCTTTGTGATGCGCCTCGTAGCGTCCTTTGAGTCCGCGGAGAATGGCGATCGTGTCCTCGACATTTGGCTCGCCTACGAAGATGGGTTGGAAGCGGCGTTCGAGCGCGGCGTCCTTTTCGATGTACTTGCGATACTCGTCGAGCGTGGTCGCGCCGATGCAGTGCAACTCGCCGCGGGCCAGGGCAGGCTTGAGCAGATTGGCGGCGTCGCTGCCCCCTTCGGCCGCGCCAGCCCCAACGACCGTGTGCAACTCATCGATGAACAGAATGACATTGCCGCCGGCGTCAGAGACCTCGCGCAGCACGGCCTTGAGCCGCTCCTCGAACTCGCCGCGGAATTTGGTGCCAGCAACGAGCGCGCCCAAGTCGAGAGCCACGACCCGTTGGTTCTTCAGGTTCTGCGGCACGTCACCTTGCACGATGCGCAACGCCAGCCCTTCGGCAATCGCGGTCT